>CAMZLX010000204.1 GCA_947311795.1 uncultured Zetaproteobacteria bacterium | reverse complement strand
GCTAGGCTAGAAGGGTGGTGTTATTGCCACTCTTCATTATAGGTTAAGCGAGAAAAGCTTTGCAGGCTTGGACACAAGTTGCACAACTTTCCGCACAATTCTTACATTCCATGTGTTTCTTTTCGTGTTTTCGACATTCTTTTTCGCAGTCACCACAAATCTTGATGCTCAAAGCACACATTTCTTTTAAGAACTTGGAGTCATAGGAAGCAAGCCTTGCATGGGCAGTGCAGAATGCCAAAGTTTCTTGTACGCTAATAGCACAGTCGGCAACACTGGTGTCCCCACTTTTGAATAAGTCTAAACAGTGATTAATACATGCTTCTGCACTCATTACACAATGGTGCAAAGCCTTGCTTAAATCTGTTATTTTACTGGAAATGGCGTGGTGGTGATGTGCCATACCTTCGGCAGATGCAGCATTACTGAGTGTGCTTGCGGCTAACAACCCTGCACCCATGGCTCCCACTGTTTTTAAAGCCTCGCGGCGTTCTTGCGATGTTAAATCGGTCATAGTTTTACCCCGTTTTTGTTTTTGTTCTATGTTGTCTATGGAAGAATTGTATTCAATGTATTGATAAGGTTATCCCCAGTCCTGAAATCCTCATTCATTTGAATCACACCATTCTTATCAACGACAATGGTTTTACCCATCGCACCTTGAAATTGGTTGAGTAAGCTTTGGTTTTCATCGGCAATGGTGGTAAACACCGAGCCTGCATAACCGTTCACGGCTTCTGAAACTGTGGTGGAAGCAATCGAGCCAGACACATAATCTACCAACACATAACGCACAGTGCCCCGAGTTTGAAATTGTGGAATGATATTATACAAGATGTGGTCGGTGTGTGAGATACAAATCGGACACCACATGGTGAAATATAAAACCACAGCATCGGCAGGCATTGTGCCACCAAGCAAATGGTTGGAAAGTTTAAAGGTTGTGCCATTGGTGGCAGGGGCAGTGAAGTCAGCAGCAATTTGACTGGGCTGGCTTCCTGTTGTGTTTGCAGTTACCGCAGGTCGCAAGTCTTCACCGGATGGGTTTAAGTCATCTGCCATATTGCCGCAGGCAGCAAGAAAAAGCATGGCCACACATAGTAAATACTTAATCATAGACATAATTGACCCCCAAAGATAATGCGCTTGTGGTTGGGAAGTTTTGACCCCAGTTGTGATAATGGGGCGTATAGGCATAGGTCAATTTTACCACGGTACTCTTGCTTTCATCCGACCAAGCTGCTGTACCACTAAATCCTTTCTTTTGTACTCCCGAAGTCTCATCCACAAGTCCATCAATGGTTGCTTTTCCTTCTTGCATATAAGCATAAGCCAAGGTGTAGGTGATGGTGTCACCTTCTTTTAAGAATTGGGTATATCCGCCACTGATACTGCTGCTAAATCTATCACCCAGATTTTTATCGTAAGGTGCGACATATGCACCATATTCACGGTTAATTGAGCGTTTGAGATACTTGCCATAGTTGAGGGCAATGGATGCATTCCATGGATATACAGTTTTATCAAACAAGGCTTTGAGGTCTAACCGATAAAAGCCACGCCCTGTAATATCAAAGTTATTTTGCACATCATCATAAGGCGAAATACCCGTAGGCACGGTTAAACTCGCACCAAAATACATGGCAGGTTTGTAGTCTTCCAAAGTATCCAGCACCCATGTGCAGGTGATTTCATCAAAGGCTTCATACCAAACGGTGATGCTGCTATCACCAATACCACTGGTTTTGAATGTGTTGTTGGCATATTGATTATCATTCCACACATAAGGCATGGAAAGCGAGACTTGCCAGTTATCATTGATGCGCTTGGCAACGCCTAACCCTAAGCGAGACTGGCTTAAATTTGAGCCGTCAGGGTCTTGATGCCAAAGCCCATCTTTATCCCAAAAGCCATCGTATTTTTCATAAGCGAGATTAACACCCACGCTTAAATCACGAAACTTGGGCAACAACAAAGAAGCACCCGAGCCGCCACCGCAACATGATGCTGCAAAAGCGGACAATGGAAGAAGGAGTGCAGCCCCCAAGGTGAGGGCTGCGGAGGTATAAATCTTTATCATGGCGCAGTGAATTTCAGTTGAAGATTGCCGCCAGCATCAAGCATCACATTGCCATTGACCGTTAGACGAATGTCCAAGGTGTTTTGCGCCGTTGTGCTTAAACCCGCAAGCCCTGCGATTTTGTACTGACCGTTAGTTACTGTCATGGGCATAACTTGCCAAGCTTTAGCAATATCGTTTGTGGCAAGACCATCGGTAGAGACTTCGCAGCTAACTGTGTTGATCATATAAGCTGGCATCATCACTGAGAACCCTTGGTACACAGGTGGAAAAATCATGCCCCCAGCACTCATATCCATACCCAGCGTTGTAGCATAAATACTTAAATCATGACCGCCACCTGCATTAGCAACCACATCTTGCAGCCAAACACGGTATTCACGCGGTTTGGTTACACCCATCATATCTGTCCATGTATCATTGGCATTATTTCCTGTTGCCAGTAATAAGTCCGTACCCATATTCATCATCACATTGGGGAAGAAATGTGCATTTGTTGTTACAGGTGCAGTGCCTGTGGCATCTGTTAAAGCGATGTTTAAATCCCATTGCCCCATAGGCACCACTTCTGTACCCATCATCATGCCTGTAGGCATGAGATAATAAATATCCACGGTGTAAATACCTGATGCAGGTGTGGTGTTCACAAGGGTTCCAATAGGTGTTGGATGACCATGCCCAGAAAACATATACATCCAAGGGTTGATGTTAATCGCAGTAATCGGTGAGCCCAAGGCTGTAATATCAATGCCAGCACCTGTAGTAGCATCCGTGATGGTGAGCTGATGCGTAGTTTTTACATTTTTAAAGCCCATTTGGAAGGGAGCGAAATATGGGGCATCGAGTTTAATATCCACTTGCGTCACGCCATCAGCTAAAGTGATTCTTTTAATCGTTCCTGGCATATCCGCTGCGATGGGAGGTAGACCCATGGTTGGTGCAGCAACACCTGCGACATTGGCGGAGCTGCCAGCAAAGCCAGAAACAGCCATGCTCAGGCGATTGGCAAGCGGTATGGCTTGATTCAAAGCTTGTAAGTCCACACCGCTGGTGAAAGTCACAGGATTACCTGCGGCAACACCATCCAATGTGCCATCGGCTAAGTCAGCAGCCAGTTTGATAGGTAACTCAGCCAAATCCGTAGCGGTTAAGCTTAAATCTACACCCAACTGGCTCCACACACCCACGCGAAAGGCGGCAGTTTGGTCTGCCATGGTTTGTGTGGTGACCTGTGTGGTGTAAGGGTCAAATGGTACAGCGGTTAAATCAGGCTTGTAACCAAAAGCTGCTTGAAACGCTGTTTCTGCAGCAGTAATGGTCATACCATTAGATACCATAGCGCGAATGATACTTGTATCGGGCGTTACGGGAGCATTGCCCAGTTGCCCTGCTTGAAAGTGATTGGCGGCAACGCGTAAGGCGAGGGGGTTGGTGGCAGTGAGCGTCACCGTTTGCCCTGAAACTTCATCGCGGTAAGCGCCTGTGACTTCAAAATCCAATTCGCCGCT
>CAMZLX010000203.1 GCA_947311795.1 uncultured Zetaproteobacteria bacterium | reverse complement strand
TTGTTCCCCCGCTTCTTTTGCTGCGCGAATCACCGCCGCACGTTTTTCCACTTCTTCCACCAAACTATCAATCATGGTGTTGGAGCGCACTTTGCCAAACTTCTCTCCATCATGGTAAAAGGTATGCACGGGATAACCGCCTGTGATGCCCAAATCTACTTCCTTGGCTTCACCCGGCCCATTGACCACACAGCCAATCACTGCCACATCCACGCTTTCTTGGATATGTGCCAAGCGTTCTTCCAACAGTTGAACCGTCTCAATCACATTAAACTTCTGCCTTGCACATGATGGGCAAGCAATGAGGTTGACCCCACGATGACGAAGACCAAGGCTTTTGAGGATTTCAAAGCCCACTTTGATTTCTTCTTTGGGTTCTGCAGCGAGCGACACACGAACCGTATCACCAATGCCATCCGCCAAGATAAGACCAAGCCCTACCGATGATTTGACTGTGCCGCCAAACAAACTGCCCGATTCAGTGATGCCCAAATGAAAGGGATAATCCACTTTGTCTGCAAGCTTGCGATAAGCCGCAACCGTCATGGGAATATTACTGGCTTTGAGCGAAACTTTGATGTCGTGAAAGTCCATATCTTCAAGGATACGAATATGCCCCAATGCTGATTCCACCATGGCATCAGCACATGGCTCACCATATTTTTCGTTCACTTCTTTTTCCAATGAACCTGCATTGACACCAATGCGAATCGACACGCCACGCTCTTGCGCAGCTTTCACCACACGCTCAACCCTATCACGGCTACCGATGTTCCCAGGGTTTAGCCTAAGACCATGCACACCTGCATCAAGGGATAACAATGCCATTTTGTAGCTGAAATGAATGTCTGCGATAATAGGTAAATTGGTTTGCGCTAAAATTTCAGGCATGGCTGCAGCAGATTCAGCATCGGGTACAGAGACACGCACAATATCTGCACCTGCTTCTTCCAACGTAGCAATTTGAGCCACTGTAGCATCAATATCCGTGGTCAAGGTGTTGGTCATGGATTGTACAGCAATCGGTGCATCACCACCGACTGGCACATCACCCACCATAATTTGCCGCGTTTTGCGGCGAGGTTTTACAATTGAATCACGCATAATCAGGTATCCTCTTCTTTGAGTGCTTTCAAACGCTCTTGGATTTGTTTGCCTCGGCGCAAGCTATCCATATAAGTTTGTTCATTGGGTTTTAAATCCACAGCACGTTGCCAAAATATAACGGCATCATTAATTTTTTCTAAGCGGAATGCCAAGTTGCCTTTCTGATAAGCATCTTCTGCCAGTTCAACAATATTTTTATCAATGTCTTCCAATAATTTATCTACTTCTTGGTTACCCTGTTTGCGTAAGTTTAATGCTTCAAACTTGGCTTCTAACCATTTGCCTTGTTTCATCAAAGCTTTGACCTGTTTGCTATCAGGTGGCGTTTCGACAACCTTGGTCACTTTGGTTTTGCTGACAGATGTTTTTTCTTTGGGAAGTCTAAACGTTCGTGGTACCGCATTTTTCATCGCATTCTTTAAATCTTGCGCCTTCTTATCACCAGGAGACAATCTCAAATAGGAATCGGCATACAACCACACAAGCTCAGGCATGTTCTTTTTTTCATAGGTCTGCGCAAGCGACCATGTTTGTGTGGTATGCAAATCAAACCCTTTCGTTAAATTCAATCTAGCGAGAGCAAATGCTTCATCATCGCCATATAAACCTTTGGGTGGCACATAACTTTGTTGACCTTTTAACCATGCCTCGTCTTCTGCTTTTTTCTTTTGGTACAAATCATTAAACCGAACTTGCCTTACTTTAAGGTTCATTCTCTTTTGGTATGTGATAAGTGCTTTGGGTTGCTGCGATAACTCGGCACCCATGCGATAAGCTTCTTCAGCTTTTGCCCAATTCTTTTCCTTTTCTTCGGCTTTTCCCTTTTGTGCATAATAGCGGAGTAATTTCAACCGAGCAGGCTCTACCTCTTTCTGTAGAAACTCTTGCGCTTTTTTATAATCCTCATCACCCTTGCCAACCGTTAATAACCGCTCTCTGGACTCCATAATAAGCCCCTGGTGAAAAGCAGTCTTGGCTGTATCATATGCACTCACAAGCCCTAGTGACACGCGAAAGTCATCACCTTTTTTCCCCACACAACCGCCCATTATCAACACAAGGCACACATATATAACGGGTCTTAGACTCAAGATATATCTCCAACCATCATTCTAGCATCTGTTGGCAGTGTCATATCAAATGCCATAGCAACAGCATAACTTATATCTTTTCTCAAATTTTCATCAACGACTTTCACCACGCCACACTGTAGCGGGTCGCTCACACCTTTAACTTCGATTTCACCCATGTCTTGAAATGAAAAACCATGACCAAGCATTTCGAAGCTTTTCTTAGGCAGCACAACTTCATCAGCCCCACCTAAACCACCCATACGTGATGCAACATTAACGGCATCACCAATAACAGTGTATTCCAAGCGCTCTGCCGCACCAATATTACCCACAATCACATCACCTCGGTTTAAACCAATACGAAATGAAACTTTATCGCCATCCTTTCTCAACACACCCAAACGACGACAAGCAACCGTCATCGCAATACCAGCCAACACTGCATTTCGCGTGTGTTTCTCATTTTCTTTCGGATGGTTAAACACTGCCATCACCGCATCACCAATGTACTTATCTACATGCCCACCGTAATAGTCAATAATACTATGAAACACTTCAAAGTATTGGTTCAATACATCAACGACTTCTTCTGTTTCCGTGGACTCTGAAAATGCAGTAAAGCTCACCATATCCGCAAATAAAACGGTTACTTCCTGCTTCCTATTCAATAATGAGCCTGATTTTTCACCATCAAACACATCCGATACAAGCTCAGGGTTAAGGTAGCGCCCCAATACCTCTCGCATCTCTTCTTTATGCTGAAGCTCATCAATCATGCGGTTGAATTGGGATGCAGCATCGGTAAATTCATCATTACCGCGCACTTTTAAGCGGTGTTGGTAATCGCCTTCAGCAACATATTTTGCAGCATCTGCCAATTCTTCAAGCGGTTTACTCATTCTTCCAGCCAACCAATAGACCAAAAGACTTGCCAATATAATGACAAAAAATGCTGCAAGAAGCATGCGTTTCAGAAGTTGCCCAGCCAAATCTTCCCAAGCATCTTCAGAGTATTCAACTGCAATCACACCAACATCAGCACCTGCATACATCACTTTTTTAGCAAACCACAAACCCTGCACGGGTAAATGCAGCGTTTCATGAGGTAAGTCAGTTGCATTAACAATATCATGAATGTTTTTTGATTCGCCAGTTGTCCACTTATGACCGGTATTATCTTGAAAATAAACCACCTGAACATTTGGGATACTTTTACTAAAATTTTGAATAATAAAATCAACTTCAGCAACGCTTCCTGCAAGCATAGGTATTTTAAGCTCTTCACCCAAACGTTTGACCTGAATACTGGCTTGTACCTCTTGATTTTTAAGCCAAGCATCACGCTCCATATCCAAAACAATCGTTGCCAATAGTGCAACCGCTGCAGCAACTGCCAAACCAACAAAAATCGTCCACCGCAAACGAATGGGAAACCGAGGTACTTCGGGTGTGTTGGTCATAGGGTCGTTAGGCGCCGTCGAATGATGGTTAGCAGAAGCATTATGCTGCATAAAAAGCCAAATTCATTACTATTGATAACATGCGGATACCCTAAAGCATAGCTAATTTTCAGCCAACTACTTTTTGAAAACTTACTCTGAATGTTTAGATAGCTCTTGCAGTGATTGCTGAATACGACTGCGCTTTTCTTCAGGAAGAGAAATATCTTTACTGATTTCTTTGCGTTTAATGTTTAAAGTCTCATGCAGTTTTAATAAGTTTTGATGATAATGTTTGCAAGCTCCACACATTAAAAAATGAAACTGCATCGATAAACGCTCGCTAAAACTTAGCTTTCGCTCCAATTGGTCGGATGCCAATTGACTTATTTTTTCGCATGCATGTTTCATTTAGCTTCACCTCCAAACCAATTTTTGTCTAAGCAACCACGCAAACCCAAACGGGCTCTATGTAGTAAAACGTGTAAATTTGTCGCTGAGACATCACAAACCTTACAAATTTCCTCAGAATCTAAACCCTGAAATTCGCGCATTTCAAATACCAACTGTTGTTTTGCAGGCAAACCTACCGTGCACAGCTTTAATACCTGCATAAATTGTTCATTTTGACAAAGTGACTCGGGGTTATCATGCCATTGTAAAGGTTGATCGTTCCATTTACCGCTTTCACCATCAAACCATGCGGTTGGGTCGCCGTCCGCAAGCTCAGCATGTTCACGCTGCCTTATTTCTTTGCGTAAATAATCAATCCATTTGTGTTTGAGAATGCCAATTAACCATGTGGATACAGATGAGTTTCCTGAAAAAGAATCTTTGCTTTTCCAAGCGGCAAGCAATGTGTCTTGCACCAAGTCAGCAGCAAGCTCTGTATCTTGTGCGCGTTGCATGGCAAAGCGATATAAAATATCACCATATTCAGTAAGCCACGTTTCAGGATTCATACCCATATCCTATGCATATATAAAGAAAAACCCACCCAAAACATTTGTCTTGGGTGGGTTCATTGTCTTACTTAAAACTGTAAAAACGTATTTAAAATTCAAAGCCAAATTTTGCAGTCGTTAAATCTTTATCACCAACCTTTGATTTTTCAAGATTAAGAACCATAAATGCAAACTCTACTTTCGCACCAATTGCCATCGTCGAGTTACTTTCATCAAGTTGTTGAAATGATGCTAGTGTACCCGTTACAGATGACGTAGATTTTACTGTGCCAAACTCAATATAAGGTTTAACAAACGGCAGGTTTGCACCAATCATAGCCGCAAAACCTGTGTTTTTCACTTCCAAATCAGTGACTGTTAAAGTACTGGTATGAAAGCGTACATTTGCCTCTAGCATTGGTACAGGAATATAATTACCAAATGCCATACGTACTTCATATCCCGTCAAATCAACACCTAAATCTTTAGCTGGAAGGTTCATATAACCAAAATCCAAGCCAAAAGGAATACCCACAGACAGGCGCACCCTTGGCATTGGAATTGTCGATTCTGTATAACCTGTTGCGCTCCATTGTGGTGCAGCTGGATCAATAGTTAGTGCTGCAACTTCAAGTGCAATCTGTACACCCACTGGAATAATACCTGCAGAATGAGGCTCAGCCGAATTGCTTGGATTCATCCAAGCTGCCGCTGCTAAATCTTGCGTGTAACCAGTATATGCAGCTTGCGCTTGCCCTGCCAAACCTGAGGTTGTAATAGTCGCAGCTTGCGCTTGCCCTGCTAAAAATAATGTTGAAGCAATTATAAGTGGTCGTGCAATGTTCATATCAAACTCCTTAATTCAAACTCTAATACCCCAAGCGTAGATGCCTTTTCCCAACTTGTCACCCTAGAAAGGAATATCACTGTGTAAGCTTCCTTTTTTACCATACCCGTAACATGATGGCTATCACATTCTTTCCATTCGGGTTTGTGGCACTACTTATGCTTACCCTTACATATGGATCAAAATACGCTTCGCCAAACCTCTTTAAATATCTTAAGTATGGTTGATCAAATGCCAACCCTTCCTGATAGGTTTATGCAAATTCAGGCAATATTGGATGATGCTGATTCTACGCTGGCAGATTTAACTGAAATTATTAAAACTGACCATGCGACTTCTGCAACCCTATTAAAAGCTGCCAACTCATCCTACTACAATCCTTTGGGTGCGCCTGTAAGCAATCTTGCTTATGCTATTTCACGACTGGGTCGGAAAGAAACGGGTGATATCGCTTTGTCCATGTCGCTTCTCTATGGATTTGCTATCCCCGCAAGCATTGGTGTGATACGTAAGTTATGGATCAACGTTTATGCTGTCGCGCAAATTGGTCGCTTCATCACCCTCCAACTTAAATTGAAAGAACTTGACCCTGAAACCATGTTTATGGCGTGTTTATTGCATGATATTGGTCGAGTCATCTTAAGCATACGTATTGATATGTCCTATTTTGAAAAACCATTCTCTGCATTAGAAGGGCAAGCTCTAATCAGCGCAGAAGTTGAAGCTTATGGCATTGACCATGCAGAAGTTGGACAAATCATTCTCAAAGCATGGGGTATACCCCCAGATATTCATGAGATTGTGGCTGCTCATCATCAAGCATCACCAACCTTACTGGCAATAAAAATATGTCAATTCGCCGACACATTTGCACACCAACATCTTCATACCCCATTATCCATTGAAGATGTGCAAATTAAATTACAAGAAAGCTTGCTAGAACAAGCATACGAATCATTTTGCGAAACAACTTATTCTGGAGACTAAACCCATGCAAGATATCCTTATAGCACGCCAACCTATTTTTGACCGCGAGTATAAACTTGCATCTTATGAGTTGCTTTTTAGAAACAGTTCACAACAAAAAAGCGATGAACATATGACTGCACAAGTCATCAGCTCAGCTTTATTAGACATTGGTTTAGATAAACTTTCAGGTGGTTATAAAATCAATATCAATGCACCTGCAAGTTTGCTACTTAGTGACTTAGAAATTCTTCACACTTTGCCCCCCAGCCAAGTTGGCATCGAAATATTAGAAACCGTACCAGTCACAGAAGCCATGATTGATGCTTGTAAAAAATTAAAAGATAAAGGTTTCACGATTCTGCTTGATGATGTTGTTTATGCTCCCCATCTCAAACCACTGATTAAGCTGGCTGATATCATTAAGGTTGATTTGCCTCAAGTAAAAAACCTTGCCGAAGAAGTTAGGACTTTACGCCAATACCCTGTAAAGATTTTAGCGAAAAAAGTTGAAACGTATGCTCAGTTTGAACAAGTTAAAGGTTTAAACTTTGATTATGTTCAGGGCTATTTTTTCAGTAGACCTGAAATCGTTAAGGGTAGAAAAATTGCTAGCTCCAAACTGGCTATACTTCGCGCATTACAAAAAGTGATGACTGCGCAAGCCATTTCTGATATCCACAATGTGATTAAACATGATGTATCATTGTCTTATCGGCTGATGAAATATATCAATTCCGTATCTTTTGGGTTAAAACAAACCATTGAATCCATTGAACAAGCATTAGCTCTACTGGGATTGAATAATATCCGTCGCTGGTTGTCGGTGTTGGCATTGGCAACATTGGGTCAACACAAAACATCTGAACTTTTAAAAACAGCACTTATCCGAGCCTATATTCTTGAAGAAATTGCCAAACAACGCCATGAAAAAGAAGTCGGGGATGATTTCTTGTTGGGTATGTTTTCAATTCTTGACGCTTTATTAAATGTCAGTATGCAAGATGCTGTTCAAGATTTGCATTTACCCACAGGTGTGCGCGAGGGTTTACTTGATCCCACAACAGATATGGGACAAAAGCTCACCATGTGCAAAGCATTGGAGCAAGGTGATTGGGGCGACGTGGAGAAATGGGTCATGGGCGGAAAACGCATCGAAATCACGTGTATCACACGCATTTATATTGAAGCCATTGCTTGGTCAGATGCACAAGCATCCGAATTAAGCAGCTAACAAGGCTTGCAAAATAACAAACCCATCGTTGAATGGGCAAATGATTATCTTCAGCGCATGGGATTGGACATTATTCGCCTCAGCATTGGTTTCATCCACCCTCTTTCCCGGTGGCTCTGAAGCCTTGTTGCTTTACAGAGTGCAAGAAAGTGAAGCCAATATTTATTTGCTTATTTTCATTGCAACATTAGGCAATGTATTGGGAAGTATCATCACATACTTGATGGGAAAATATGGCTTTCAACTTAGCCACCGCTGGTTTCGCATTTCAAAAGACAAACTAACCCGTGCTGAGCGACAGTTCCAACGCTTTGGCAGCCCCGCTTTGCTCTTTGCATGGCTGCCCATCATTGGCGACCCATTATGCCTTGTCGCAGGCAGCCTTAGGTATTCATTTGTGTGGTTTGTTGTGCTGGTAACTATCGGCAAAGCTTTGCGCTACACTTTGATAGCACTACCCTTTCTCTAAACCTACGATTTCTTAAAGTTTGTCAGCAATAAAAGAACAACAGCTACCGATATACAAGCATCGGCAATATTAAATGCTGGCCAATGGTAGGCTTGCCCATCCCAAACGATATACCAATCAATGAAGTCCACCACATAACCTAGCGTAAACCTATCCCAGATATTGCCTGCTGCACCCACCAAAATCAGCATCAGCAACCACGATTCCAAGCTTTGTTTTTGTTGTTCTTTCCACCACCACACCGCCACAACGGCTGCAATCAAAGAAGTCATACCCACCAAGGCATTGGCACGCCACGCATCATCCCAGCCCGCAAACATGGAGAAAGCCACACCGATATTATGCGTCTTGATGATATTAAAAAAACCATCAATCACCGTGGCATGAAAGAATGGATATTGCTGCTCAATCCACCATTTACTCCATTGGTCAATCGCCAAAAGCAAGATGAACATGCCCAATTGTAGCTTTGTTTTTGTATGCACAGGCTTCTCCTAAAAAACCAAGTTCAACAGGTCTTCCCTTGTGATTCAATACTTTATTTGTATATTTTGTTTTTATTTTTCTCCGAGGTAACCCATTGGCTTTATTGATTGATGATGATTGTATCAACTGCGCAGTTTGTGAACCCGAATGCCCCAACGATGCTATCTTTGAAGGCACAGACATCTTTGAAATCAATCCAGACTTATGCACCGAATGCATTGGTCATTTCGATGAGCCGCAATGCGTTGCCATTTGTCCTGTGGATTGCATTCCTAAAGACCCAGACCGCGTGGAAAGCGAAGATGAACTCAAACAAAAATATGAAAAGCTAACAGGTAAAGTCGCATGAGCGGGCAACTGTTTATCATTTCAGGGCCATCGGGTGCTGGAAAATCCAGCTTATGCAGCAAACTTCTTAAAGCTTGCCCCAACCTTCACTTATCCATTTCTTGCACCACCCGAAACCCAAGACCCGGCGAACAAAATGGGCGCGAATATCATTTTTTAAGCCTTGCTGACTTTGAAGCGCAAAAGAATACAGGTGCATTCCTTGAATGGGCATTGGTGCATGGCAATTATTATGGCACCCGCCAAAGTGATGTTGAATCCTTGTTACAACAAGGCAAAGACGTGTTGCTAGAAATTGATTGGCAAGGGGCTGCGCAAGTGGCAAATAAAATACCCGCTGCCACCCGCATTTTTATCCTGCCACCCTCGGTTGAAGTGTTGAGAGAGCGCTTAACCGCACGCGGGCAAGATGATGCAAACATTATTGAACAGCGTGTTGCCGCTGCCGAAGCTGAAATGGCACATGCAGGTGAAGCCCAATATCAAATCATCAATGATGATTTTGATAAAGCCCTCAA
>CAMZLX010000202.1 GCA_947311795.1 uncultured Zetaproteobacteria bacterium | reverse complement strand
CTATCATTTGTTTACAAATAAATTTAACGGTGAACGGAAGTTTCGACTACTGAAAGGACTGGATGCAATGGGTTATTCGGCGCCAAAAAAGATTAGTGTATTGCAACCTAATCTAGGCGTCGCAACATTGACGCCAGGTACCCTTTTAAGTGCAAACGGGACCAATGGCCCTCAAGTGACTGGCACGGCGTTAGAAAAATACTTCGCGCATGTTCTAATGCTTTAAAAATAGCTTCTTGCCCACCTTGCTTGGCTTTCCCTAGACAAACATCTTTAAAGCGTGTTTTATCAAACACTTCTAAATTACAAATAAAAATATCCAAACCTGCCGCATACAAGGCATCAATCACGGATAAATCTTTGGGTGCTACGGTTTCTAGGGCAATTTGCCTATGCCCCAAATGACGGCGTAGCAAAGCAATGACGGGTAAAAGCTTGGACAAACCCACATCATCCGATGGTGAAAATCCGTTGTACAAATAGACCGTATCAATCTCACGCTCTGCCAGAGCTGCAACCACAACTTCCACCAATTCCAGTGGGTCGCGCAGAGGAGGTTCAGCTTCATTCAGCATAGAATCATACTGGCAATATGCACATGCATCACCCTTATTGGCAAAGAACCCACAGCCCATAAATGGCTGTAAAATCAGAAGTTTATCATGCAAAGATGCGAAGCTTCCCATGCGGTTGCCTTTGCGTGTACGTTGTTTATAAAACGCAGGTGCTTCAATTAAATCAACCGTTTCTTGTTCCCCACCACATTCCAATATAGCCTTGTTACCTGACACTGATTGAATGGAGAAACCACTTTCTTCGGTATAAGGCTGACCTACTGGCACCGAACAAAAATGTCCACTCGGCAACCGTAAATCCAATACCGACTCAGCCGCATTGGTTTGCGCCAGCCAACGCGAGGCTTGTGGCAAACCATTGGGCAATGCTAGCCCTCGACTCACCAAAGAAAGCTTGGTGCGCCCCGGATTAGAGAATGGATGCAGGTCGTCAGTCATCGTAAGTTAAACGACTCTTTCAACCTTAATACGCCATTGCGCATCGGATATTTGCTCTTTGTCCAATACTTTCTGTCCTTGTTCTTCCAACGATAGGGGCACATTTTCAATCGGCTCACCATCATCCAAAATCACCAATAATTGTGCACCCACAGGCATGGTTGCCAGTTTAATTTTTGTTTTCACAAAATTCATAGGGCATGCCACACCCGATAAGTCCAATGTAGTGACTTCCTCAGATGTTGCAACTTGCTCAGCTGCTTCGCTTTTCTCATTGGGTTGTTCATTGTTTTCTGGGACAGCAGCAAACCGCTTTTCCGCCAAAACCACAAATGCAGCTTGTGCTTCTTTGAGTTTGGTCACACCTGCCGCAGGATTGGACAAATCAATGCTCATCATAGCACCTTGCACCGCATTAAAATGTTTCATAATTTCTACATCCGATGCTGCATTACTCATCAATAATCCAAACACTTCTGCGTCATCTTCAGGCGCTTCACCAAAACCCACCAAAAAGGCGCGTGCCGTTGAGAGAAACGAGCGTTTAAGTGCCGTTTGTGCCTCTGCCCAAAACATCGCATCGGTATGCGCTTTAGCAATCATCAATTCATATTCAGCTTCTGAAATCAAAGCATCAGACATGGATAATACCGCACCTGCACATTCACCTTTTTTATTGCCTTTGGTGTTAAAAGTTTCGCTTTTACTTCCTTTGTTTTCACTCCAGTCGTAAACCAGACCGTCCACTTCGCCAGCATCAGCTTTGAACGGCTCTAAAATTTTGGATAAACCTTCTTTGCCCAATCGCTCTGCCCAATCGTGCATGGTCTCATCGTCTTGCTTATCTGCTTTATAAGCATGCAATATTGCCACGCCTGCTTCTGGCGCATGTTTGGCAGGCACCCAATCAGATGCAAAAGCAAAAGATTCACCCGCAACACCCGAACCACCCACATGAATTTGATAGTGTGGCACAGCTTGCCCTGCCACTTTTTTCGCCATACCATGAAAACCTAAGTCTGCAATATGATGGCGACCACATGAATGCTGACAACCCGATGCTTTAATGGATATACCTGCCAATGCGCTGTCTTCTTTCAGTTCAGCAACCAAGGGTTTCATCGCCGCTGCAAAACCACGGCTTGCCGTAATACCCAAGCGACATGTTTCTGTGCCCGGGCAAGCAGTAATATCAGCAATACCTCGTGCGCCTTGGGTGCGCAAATCCGCATTACCCAAAATTTCAAGCACATCATCGACTTTTTCGGGATTCACATCCACAATCACCAAACCTTGCTCGGTGGTTACCCGCAATTCGTTGGTCCCACCCAGCTTTGCAGCTTGTGATATAGCGCGGCATTGCAACGACGTTAAGTCACCTCTGAAAATATTCAATAAAACTGAAACCTTACCATCATGTTGCTCAACAACACCATTTTCTGAAAAAGGCATCACATCTGTAGGTTGTCTCCAATTTGTACCTTCAAACACCACATCAGGCAACGTACCTTCAATCACCGCACGCTGCTTGCGATACTCTTCAATAAAACCTTCTTCACCCAATTTCTGAGCCACATATTTCAAACGCGCTCTTGCACGCTTTTTACGGTCTGAGTATTTGAAATGCATACGCATCAATGCTTCGCCGACGATTAATACATCGGACTCTTCAATAAAATCTTCGAGTTTAATCGCTGGCATGGGTTGCGATGACAAACCACCCGCTGCCCACACTTCAAAGCCAGCTTTGCCATCCTGATGTTTGGCGATATATCCCACATCATGCATACCACTT
>CAMZLX010000201.1 GCA_947311795.1 uncultured Zetaproteobacteria bacterium | reverse complement strand
GAACGCTACAAAGATTTGATTGGCAAAGAGCTTATTTTACCGCTGTGTGGTCGCACCATTCCTGTGGTGGCTGATGAATATGTTGACCCTGAATTTGGTACAGGTTGTGTAAAAATCACCCCTGCCCACGATTTCAACGATTATGAAGTCGGTAAACGCCATGATTTGCCTATGCGTAATATCTTCACCAACACCGCACACATCAACCATGAAGACTTTATTCCTGAGCAATATGTGGGCTTGGATAGATATGAAGCCAGAGAACGCATCATTGCCGATTTGGAAGCTGAAGGCTTGCTTTATAAGGTTGAGGCGCATACGCATAAAGTTGGGCGCGGTGACCGTTCCCACTCCATTATTGAACCGTATTTGACCGACCAATGGTATGTTGCCATTCAAGATTTGGCAGACCCTGCGATTGCTTTGGTTGAAGATGGTGATGTGAAGTTTGTGCCTGAACATTGGCAAAAAACTTATTTTGAATGGATGCGAAACATCCAGGATTGGTGCATTTCGCGACAATTATGGTGGGGTCATCAAATCCCTGCATGGTATTGCGCTGATTGCGATTTTATCACGGTGGATAGAGGCACACCTTCCCAGTGCGGCGGCTGTGGTTCAAGCAACATCAAACAAGATGAAGATGTGCTCGACACTTGGTTTTCATCGGGTTTATGGCCATTTTCCACACTAGGTTGGGATGGCAAAACCGATAGCCAAGACATGGCGAAGTTCTACCCCACCAATGTCTTGGTCACAGGTTTTGATATTATCTTTTTCTGGGTTGCCCGCATGATGATGATGGGCAAGAAGTTTACAGGCGAAAAACCATTCAAAGACATCTATATCCATGCCTTAATTCGGGATAAAGATGGGCAGAAAATGTCCAAATCCAAGGGTAATGTGGTTGACCCACTGGAAATGATTGAAGCTTATGGTGCGGATGCGCTGCGCTTCACCTTGGCACACATGGCAACACCGGGTCGTGATGTGAAGTTGGACATCAAACGCATTGAATCCAACCGCAATTTCATGAATAAAATCTGGAACGCATCACGTTTTGTGTTTATGAATCGTGAAGATGCCAAACCCGACAGCAGCATTCAGCCCAAAAACGATGTAAACCGTTGGATTTTATCGGAGTTAAACACTTGCGCCAAAGATGTGCACAAAGCTTTAGAAGAATATCGCTTCAATGAAGCCGCAGGCACACTTTACAGCTTTATTTGGGGAACCTATTGTGATTGGTATGTGGAAGCTGCCAAAACATCGCTGTATAAAGGTGATGCAGCCGATAAGCGTGAAACGCAAATCGTGATGCTCACCGCATTGGATGGCTGGTTGCGTTTGTTGCACCCCATTTGCCCATTTATCACCGAACAAATCTTCCAAGAATTGCATGGTAATGATGCACGCTTGGTAACCGATGAATGGCGCACAGACTTTGCCCGCGATGCTGAAGCCACGGCACGTATGCAACTCATTATGGACATGGTGAATGCGATTCGCTCGATTCGCGGTGAGATGAATGTATCCCCGGGCAAGAAAATCGAAGCGCATATTGCATTAACTGATGCTTTAAGGGCAGAACTTGCACCGCAAGAAAACTTGCTCAAAAGCTTGGCGAAATTGGAAAGCATTGTTTGGATTGATGCCAATGCCGAAGTTGAAAACGCAGCCATTGCCCCACTTTCCACGCTTAAAATCTTCTTGCCGCTTGCTGGCCTTGTGAATGTAGAAGAAGAATTGGCACGTGTTGCCAAAAACATCGAGAAAATCGAAAAAGAAATGGGTGGGCTTAAAGGTCGCTTAAACAACGATAAGTTTGTTGCCAGCGCACCTGAAGCCGTGGTGACTAAAGCCCGCGCCGATTTGACAGCACTTGAAGCCAAGTTAAACGAGCTTCAAACGGCAAAAACCAAGCTGGAAGCTTTAATTTAAGGATTACACATGAAACATATACTTTTAATAATCATATTCTTCACTGCATTCAATGCGCAGGTCGCTTATGCAACAGAATATCCAAAAGAGCTCGCACCATCAAAAGGTTTCATGGAGGCCTTTACGAAAGAAGCCAAGCTAACTAAAGAAAAACAAGCAGTTATAAAAGAGTATATGCAGGTAACTGGAGCCACAAAACTTGGCACACAAATGACAGACCAGTTTGTAAAGCTTTTTTTACCGTCAATCTTAAAAATAAGGACTAATATTCCACCATCAACACACAAACTAATTGAAGAAGAAATAAGATTGTTTTTTCATGAAGAACTAACAGTAAAAGATAGTTTATATCCACTATTATATCCTTTGTATCACAAATATTTTTCACTAAAAGACCTCCACGGTTTAATTCGCTTTTATAAAACGCCTTTAGGTAAGAAACTCGTCAGAGTATCGCCTCCTCTCGTTCAAGAATCTATGTTGGTTGGTTCAGAATGGGGAAAATCCCTTGTTAACCCTATGATGCAACGGATTACGAAGCGGCTAAAAAAAGAAGGTATTGAGGTTCAATAGTCCTTATACTCTGGCAAGCCCCTAGTTTACTAGACAGCTGAGAGCTCCTCATAATACTTACTTTCAAACCTCATAGGTGACAACCCGTTATTGTTTCCATGATGACGAACTGGATTGTAAAACAACTCAATATAATCAAAAATATCAGACCGTGCTTCACCCCTTGTTTTGTATATCTTTTTCTTAATTCGTTCCATCTTGAGCAGCGAAAAGAAGCTTTCTGCAACGGCATTATCATGGCAATTGCCTCGGCGACTCATGCTGGCTTCTAAGTTGTGGTCTTTGAGGAACTTGCGCCAGTCACTGCAGGAGTATTGAACGCCCTGATCTGAATGAACCAGCACCTTTGCTGTCGGTTTTCTTAATAAAAAGGGGACGCTACCCTTTAAGGCAGAGGGCACAGAAATCAACCCTTCACTTCGCAGCTTTGCGGTTGGTAAACATGTGGTGTTTTATAGCATAAAGCCAAACATAGTCATCATTGTAAACATCTTACATCAACGCATGGATTTTGATACTCAACTTTCAACAATTAAGTAAACTGTCACCGATTTTGCACCTGAAATTCGCGCATTATTCAGCTAAACCCTGTTCAGCTTATAACAATCATTGATAACAATGTTTGACATAAGCTGCATTTTGCCAAAAGCACGTTGTTTTCTATCGTGTAACCCAAGAGAAATTACGAATTATCCGTGTGCTGCACCAGAACATGGATTTTGAGCAGCATTTAACCTAATGGCTTGTCACCCAGCTTTTAGAATTTCTGGATGCCCAGTCAAGCTAAGCATGACGCGGTTTTGTTCACACCACCCGCTCGTCATTCCCGTGTAGACGGGAATCCATGACTAAAAGGGTAGCGTCCCATTTATCCAACTTTCAACAATTAAGTAAACTGTCACCGATTTTGAATCTCGATAGCCCCGAAAGTCTAAAAAGGGTAGCGTCCCACTGCTGTCCCACTTAAATTTATATTCAAAACTTCCACCCCAATTGATTCGTATTTTTAAGTTTTTGTTCGGGTGGTTTGAAGAT
>CAMZLX010000200.1 GCA_947311795.1 uncultured Zetaproteobacteria bacterium | reverse complement strand
TGTTTGCGACAATACATAACACTGATGAATTTGTGCCAAGGGTTGCCCCAAATCTAGTTTACCTTCCACATCATAAGCCGTATCATCTTCTGCCACCGATGAAGAAAACAAAAGCCTTTGCACATCTTCTGGCACGCGGTTAGATGCTTGGGATGAATAGCCCTGAAAGCTAGGCGCACGCTCAGAGGCAAACCTTGGCATAGTGCTGTGAGATACAGGTTGTGAAGCTTGATAAGATGGTTGATTGGTTACATTTGAAGACTGCATGGCATCCAAAGCTTTGCCCGTAGTCGTGGAAGCCACCGTTTGCCCCATGCGTTCAATGCCAGCACGCACACAGCCCACAATGGACGCAAACACAGCTTGCGGCGATTTAAAGCGCACCTCACGCTTGGCAGGATGCACATTCACATCCACAGCCGCAGGGTCTATCTCTAGGCGAATCATGGCAACGGGATAACGGTCGTGAAACATCACATCGCGGTAGCCTGCTCGAAGTGCAGCAATGAGTTGTTTATCCCGAATCACCCGCCCATTCACCAAAAACATCATGCGTGTGCTGTCTCGGTGGTGATAAGTTGGCAAACCCAAAAAGCCTGATACCTGAATACCTTCATGCTCCAGCGTTTGATAAATATAGTTCTCAGCAAAATCTTTGCCCATCAACTTCAACACACGCGCTTCTTCGCTTTGTGCTTGAAAATCAAAGCGAACACGACCATCCAACTCTAATCGCAAAGCAATATTTGGGTGCGCCAAAGCTAATCCTTTAAACACTTCCACAATGGCAGCTTCTTCGGTTTTATCGGTGCGCATAAACTGCAAACGTGCTGGCGTGTTTAAAAACAAATCCAAAATCTCAATTTTTGTGCCCTTTCGCTTGGGTGTAGGGCGTGTTTCCGTGTTTACCCCGCCATCCACACGCACTTCTACCCCTTCGTTACTATCTTTGCTGCATGTGGTCATACGAAAGCGTGATACCGAGGCAATCGATGGCAAGGCTTCGCCGCGAAAGCCGTGGGATGCAATATGATGTAAGTCTTCGGATGTTTCAATCTTGCTGGTGGCATGGCGTTCTAAAGCTAGTTCCGCATCTTGGGCAGACATACCCATGCCATCATCTTCAACTTCAATGCGCTTTTTGCCTGCGCCCGTTATCCGCACAGTAATTCGCTTCGCTCCAGCATCCACACTGTTTTCCATCAGCTCTTTCACTGCCGATGCAGGGCGCTCCACCACCTCACCTGCGGCGATTTGGTTGGCGACTTGGGGTGGTAAAATATGGATATAAGACTTTGGCATAGGCAAACCCTAACAAACGCTTTGCTTTAATCCAAAAATAAGCTTAATCTTTTTTTTCAACGATATTTGGAGGCTGCCATGAGCGAAGAAAATAAAGAATATGATATGAACACGATTGTGAAAAATAAAAGCATTTGGTTGCGTTTATTGTATATGATTCTTTTTGCTTTTCTTTATTCCGTTGCAGAGTTTGTCATTCTTGCCGTGGTTGTTTATCAATTTTTACACGTCTTAATCACAGGCGGCAATAAGGATGAAAACATCACCAAACTTGGCACACAGCTTTCAACATATGTGTATCAAATTTTGCAGTTCCAAACCTTTAACAGCGAAGAAAAACCCTTTCCTATGAGTGATTGGCCAGAAGCAGCAACCTTAACCACAGAAAAGCCCAAAGCCGCCCCGCGCAAACGTGCTACGGCTAAAAAACCAGCAGCTAAGAAACCTACAACACGAAAGGCACCCGCAAAAAAAGCAGCGCCACGCAAGCCTCGTGCTAAAAAAGAAGAACCCAAAGCTGACGACAAACCTGCCGAGGATAAACCTTCAGCGTAAACCCACGCTTTTTAACACCCAACACGGTTGAACATCTATCTATTGACGCATAGCCGTGAGCTTTTGCGCAAAACCAACACAGGTAAGTTGGTCAAAAGTGTTTTAGGCAAACAATGTTCTATCTTTGAATGGCAACGAAAGTTGCCCAACCCCGAACTCTTGAAGCACATCGCCAATCAGTCCGTTGCCCTGCTCTACCCGCATGAAGATAGCATTCCGCTTGGTAAACAAGAAGCAAGCTTTGATGCGTATATTTTGATTGATGCCACATGGCAGGAAGCGCAGAAGATGGTTAATCATAGCCCATATTTACACGATTTACCCAAAGTCTCACTCACCCCAAGCACACCCTCGATTTACAAGCTCCGCCGCAATCAAAAAGAAACAGGGCTATGCACCGCAGAATGTGTCAGTGCCTTATTGAGCTTGGACAACAACGCTGAACAAGCCAATACACTACATGAACAGCTAAAGGCGCATATTAAGAGCTTGCTTTAAAGAAAAGCGCAGGTGAAATGCCAAACCGAGCAGCCAGCCTTTCGATATGTTGCTTGGTTAAGCTTCGTTTGCCATTGAGAATCATAGACACCAAAGATTTTTTACCAATTTCTTTTTCAAAATCAGAGGTTTTGAGATGATAATTATCCATGAGAAGCTTTAGTGTGGACACGCCATCATCCAGCGCCGAAGCTTTTATATCATACGCCCTAATATCTCGCTGTTTTAGTTCATAGCGTTCAATAGCTCTTGCAAGTAAAGTGATCAGGTCGTTGGTAGGGTCATCTTTTGAATCCGATGCTTTATCAAACAAAAATGACACCGTTGTTAGCGCAAGTTCGTAACTATCCTTATCATGGATATGAAGCACAGGTTCAGCTTGAGCAGAGAAGCTTTTAAATGATTGGATAAGCATTTGAGGTTCAAAGTCTTTTGTAAGCATTAAAGTTCTCCTTTTCTCGCTTTCCTGGTCAACTTGTCATATTCAGCATGGGTAACAATATATTTCACATAAATACGCTGACAAACAAACTGAATCGCCATCAATAGCGTTAAATTGTTGCCACCAATATCAATAATCCACCATTTATCCTTGTCCGCAAAATTATCCAGTGGCACGCCCCTACTAAAGTAGACACTTAAGAGTTGCCTTTTTCACAAAGGAGAAGTAACGGAATGAGTGGTAAAAGATACGCAGAAGAATTTAAGATTGAAGTGGTTAGACAGGTAATTGATCGCGGCTACAAGATTAATGATGTTGCCAGCCCCCGTGCCTTTTTTGAGCTATTTAAGCTCACAGTATATTTTACAGTACGCTAAAATAAGTATTTACACTTCTTTGTTTTTAACCATTATGTTGCAAAAAAGTCTTTTTCTAGTCGAGAGCATCATATCACCACACTTTGATTAATCCTTGCCTATAATCCAACAAACATAGAAAATATGCATTTCATTAAGTATTGGAGTTACATCTTGCCCTATAAACAACAAACCATCCTTAATCTTATTGGCAACACTCCTTTGGTTCGCATTCAACATATCACCAAACATTTACCTGAAAACATCACCATACTCGCCAAATTAGAGCGTCATAACCCTGGTGGCTCAGTCAAAGACCGGGCAGCACTATCCATGGTACAAGACGGCATCGATTCTAAAAAGCTAACCCATGATAAAATTATTTTTGATTCCACCTCGGGCAATACAGGCATTGCTCTTGCCATGATTGGTGCGGCATTGGGATATAAAGTTAAATTGGTCATGCCTAAAAACGTATCCAATGAACGCAAGCGTATTTGCCGTGCATTTGGTGCTGACTTGGTGTATTCAGACCCATTGGAAGGCTCAGACGGTGCCATTTTACTTGCTCGAAAGCTGTATGATGAAAACCCTGAGCTTTATTTCAAGCCCGATCAATACAACAACCCTGCCAACCCTCAAGCACATGAGACATCAACGGGACCAGAAATTTGGCGTGATACACATGGTGAAATCACACATTTTATCGCATCCATAGGCACATCTGGAACATTGATGGGTACAGGACGCTTTTTAAAAAGTCAAAACAAGGATGTTCAAATCATAGCCGCAGAGCCCGACTCACCTTTTCATGGTATTGAAGGGTTAAAACATATGGAATCAAGTATTGTACCAAGTATTTATTCAGAGCATGGGTTTGATACAAAACTCGGTATAAGCACTGAATCTGCCTATGAATATACACAACGCCTTGCTTCGGAAGAAGGTATTTTATGTGGTCAATCATGTGGCTGTGCTTTGGCAGCCGCCATGAAAACAGCCACCCAACTTGCAGAACAAAAAAAAGCGGGTGTTATTGTGTGTATTTTCCCTGATGGTGGGGAAAAATATTTAAGCACCCCTGTTTTTGCAGATGACACTGTTTTTCAAGGTGAAGGAATTTAATCTTTTTTCCTTTTTGGTTGAAGCAAGACTTCCTCACGATTAACAGAAACATCTTTGGGTGCTTGAATTCCTAAACGGACTTTTCCGCCTTGCACTGCAAGCACCTTAATTTCGATGTTTTCACCAATGGTGATGCTTTCACCTTCTTTTCTCGTTAGTATTAACATGCAACACTTATAGCAAGACCAAAGCCAAAGTACAAGTTTAGTTAATCACATGTGTTCCATGTTGCGCATACACCTGTTTCACAATCCGCGGCACTGGGTTTGACTGCCTCGATATAAGCCGAGAGTACATAATCCTCAACACCACTTCCCGGTGCCCAATCTTTAATAAATTCCCGCGATTCATCTTTGGGGGTAATGCGAATATCCACAAAACCTGCTTGTTCAAGCATAGTGTGAATATCATCAATTAACTCCGCACCTGCCATACAACCAGCATGGAGTATGGGGTCATTTTTCATATCTTCTGGCATTTCAGCACTGGCGACAACATCAGAAATCGCCAAACGCCCGCCAGGTTTTAGCACCCGAAATGCATCAAGAAATACCTGCTGTTTATCAGGGGATAAATTAATCACACAATTTGAAATAATAATGTCTGCCGTGTTATCAGCGATGGGTAAATGTTCAATCTCACCCAAACGAAATTCAACATGTGCGAACTTACCTTTTTCTGCATTTTTCCTTGCTTTTGAAATCATGGTTGGTGTCATATCCACACCAATGACTTGACCTGTTTCACCAACTTCACGTGCAGATAAAAAGGCATCGAAACCACCGCCACTACCCAAATCAACAACCACTTCACCTTCTTTTAGTGATGCAATGGCGCGCGGGTTACCACAACCCAAACCCATATCAGCACCTTCTGGTACTGTGTTTAAGTCATCTTCCGAATAACCCAAGCGGGTTGAAATAAGCGTGTTGATGGCATCATCATCGGAGACACCACAGCAGCTTGATACTTCGCCACAACATGCACCTTCATTGCTTGCTTCAGCCACTTTGGCGTAACTCTCACGTACATTTTGGCGTAACGCATCCATCTCTTGTTGTTCGCTCATAATTTCTCCTTTTGAGGCAATGTTTTGAAATAGTCGCTCAATACATCTAAAACTTTCAAATCAACGCTACACATCATATTTTTTCCAGCGCGTTGCATATCAATCAGACCCGCTTGATTCAATTCTTTTAAGTGATGTGATAAGGTTGATGGTGCAATATTAACAAGGGTTGCAAGGTCCCCAACACATCGCTGAATATCACAGCTTGAGCCTACTTCACAGCACTGTGTCAGTTCTTTGAATATCGTTAACCGCACTGGGTTTGCCAACGCTTTAAACTTCATTGCCATGTTATCAATACTACTATTCGACATATATCGAACTGTATTGCTTGTGCTTGTTCTGTCAACACATTCTCGCAATCCCCTTTCAATTTTAAGTTTCTCTGTGCAGAGTTGGTCATCCTCATGCCATGGAGACTTAACCTTAGATGAGACAGTACAACCCAAAACGTTTACAACGAAAGCTTTTGTCCTTAACAACAGCTGCTGCGTTGTCACTTTTGACCAGCGTTTCACATGCTTGGGCTGCTGCATCTATCAATGATATACGCATATGGACTGCCCCCGACCACACACGGCTCGTTTTGGATTTGTCACAACGTGTCAATTATGACCTTTTTCGCCTGCACAAACCCGAACGTATTGTTATTGATTTAAAGTCAACACGGATGAATGCGAAAGTATCTAAGCTGCAACTTCCTGACCCTGTCTTATTATCGATTCGTCATGGCAAACAAAAAAACGGAACAACGCGTTTGGTGCTTGATGTAAAAGAAGGTGTATCCCCCCGCTCCTTTTTACTTAAAAAAGCCAATGGCAAACCCAACCGTCTTGTTATCGACCTTATTCCAAAACAAAAACCGGTGATTAAGACCAAATCTCAGCAACCCAAAACCAAGCACAAAGATATTATCATTGCCGTTGATGCAGGACATGGTGGTGAAGATCCTGGTGCTATTGGTCCAAACAAGCTGTATGAAAAAACCATCACACTTGGTATTGCCAAATCATTGGCGGCATATATCGATGCGCAACCTGGCATGCGAGCTGTGCTTGTGCGCAGTGGTGACTACTTTGTCAAACTTGGCAACCGCGTTAAAAAAGTGCGCAGTGAAGGTGCCAACATGATGATTAGCATACATGCCGATGCCGTTAAACAACGCCATGTGAAGGGTGCAAGCGTGTATACACTTTCTGAGTCTGGTGCAACGCCCGACCGCATTGCAGCAGCGCTCGCTGCCAAAGAAAATGCTTCCGATTTAATTGGCGGTGTCATGCCTGGTCAAGAAGTTAGCGATCCCTTTATTCGTAACATCTTGGGAGATATGGCAAAGCGCGATGGACTCGATAGTTCTGAAATGTTTGCCAATCTGGTTTTGGAGCAGCTCAAATATGGCTTCCCTGTTAAATACCACAAACCTAAACATGCAAGGTTTGCTGTGTTGACCGCACTTGAAATACCCAGTATTTTGGTTGAAGTGGATTACATTTCCAACCCCAAACGTGAGCATTTATTGCGCACCAAGGCACACCAAAAGAAACTTGCTAGAGTTATTTTCAATGCAGCCAAAACCTATTTCATCCGCTTGGGACGATTGCATGAAAACAAACCCATGATTCATACTGTTAACCATGGCGAAAGCTTATGGAGCATTGCAAAAAAATATGGTGTGTCTATTTCAAGCATCCAAAAACTTAATGGTCTAAAACAAAAAGCATTACGTGTTGGTCAACGCTTGCGTTTACCTCAATCTTAAAACACTAGGAATATAATGTACCGTCGATTATTAGAATTTCTCATGCCTTACAAAGGAAAATTATTGATTGCTATGGCAGCTATGGTTGTGCTTGCAGGCTGCACCGCAGCACTGGCTTGGGTCATGCAGCCCATGTTGGATGAAGTGTTATCGGGTAAAAATAAAACCTATATTTACCTTGTTCCTGTATTTATCATTGTCTTGTATATCATTAAAGGCTCTGCATTTTACACCCAAGCATCAATCATGGCATATATTGGGCAACGTATTATTTATGATATTCGTAAAAAGCTCTACGAACATCTTACCACTCAATCGTTAAGCTTTTTTACCCATAGAAAAACGGGCGAAATGCTAGGGCGTATCACCTATGATGTTACCCTACTCCAAGGTGCTGTGAGCACCACTGTGACATCTTTGATGCGTGATGTGATGACCATTATCTTTTTGTTGGGCGTTATTTTTTATCAAGACTGGCTACTTGCCCTACTCTCACTGATTGTCTTTCCCATTATGGTTTTACCCATTGTTCGGTTTGGTCAGCGTATGCGCAAAGCCAGCTACGACGGACAAGTTTCTATGGGTCATATGTCCAGCCTTGTTGAGGAAACCATTGGCGGTATCCGTGTCGTTAAAGCGTTTGGTATGGAAAACTATGAGCGAAAACGCTTCAAAAGCATCACCAAAGACTTTATGAAACACCAAGTTAAAGCCATGAAAGTGCAAGCGTTATCCTTTCCTGTGATGGAAATGGTGGCTGGTTTAGGCATTGCAGGCATTCTTTTGTATGGTGGACTTCGCGTCGCAGATGGTGAAGCGACTGCGGGTATGTTGATGGCATTCATCGTATCACTTTTGATGCTGTATGACCCCGTGCGCCGTTTATCCCGTGCCAACAATGAAATCCAGCAAGGTCTGGCTGCTGCAGAACGTATTTTTGAGATTCTTGATGCACCCATAGATGTTCAAGACCCTGAACACGCGGAACCTATACCACCATTTACCAAATCCATCACGTTCAAAGCATTGGGGCTAACCTACCCTGGTGCTTCCAAACCTGTGTTAAAAGGCATCGACTTAACCATTCAGTCGGGTGAGGTCGTGGCGTTGGTTGGACGAAGTGGTGCAGGTAAAACAACACTGGCAAACATGCTGCTCCGCTTTATGGATGCAAGCCAAGGTTGTATAGAAATTGATGGATGCAACATTCGAGACATCAAACAAAGTGATTTGCGCTCTCAAATGTCGTTGGTAACTCAAGAAATTGTACTGTTTAATGACACCGTCTTACACAATATTGCCTATGGGCATGAAAACATCGACCGCGAAGAAGTCATTCGCATTGCTAAGGTTGCCAATGCACATGAATTTATCGAAAAGCTAGAGGATGGTTATGACACTCTGGTTGGAGAGCGCGGTGTTATTCTCTCGGGTGGTCAGCGCCAACGTTTAAGCCTTGCGCGCGCTTTGCTTAAAAATGCCCCCATTCTTGTGTTGGATGAGGCAACAAGTAGCTTGGACACTGAGTCTGAACGACTGGTGCAGCAAGCCATTGATAAACTCATGCAAGGGCGCACGGTGCTTGTAATTGCTCATCGCTTATCCACCATTCGCAATGCAGATAAAATTGTTGTTTTGGATGAAGGTAAAATTATCCAAATCGGCTCTCATGCTGAACTGCTTGAACAAGGTGGCATTTATGCTGAACTCTACGAACTTCAATTTGGTGATTGATGCGCTTTAAAGATAAGCTCATTGTTGCTACCGTAACATTGATTATTCGTCTGCTTAAACAAACAGTGCGCTGGCAATATATCGGATCTCCTATTCGCCCTGAGAATGCGACATGTATTATTTCAAGCTGGCATGCGCGTTTACTGCTGATACCTCTGCTATTGGGCAAGTGGCAAGGACCACTCATTATTTCAGACCATAAAGATGGTGAATTAATATCCGCAGTTTTTGCCAAATTTGGTATTCAAGCATCTCGGGGTTCATCGAGCAAAAATGGTGCAAAAGCATTGTTGGATGTCATTCGCCTTGCCAAACAAGGTTTGTCACCTGGCATAACGCCAGATGGCCCCCGTGGCCCCGCACAAATTGTAAAACCTGGTGTTGCCCAAATTAGTGCCAAAGCCAACATTCCCGTCGTCCCTGTGTGTTATGCAAGCCGCCGATATTGGCGTTTATCCTCATGGGATAAATTTTATATCCCCAAACCATTTAGCAAAGGTGTTGTTGTGGTTGGAGAGCCCCTTTCTCAAGTTGAATCAGAAAGCATAGATGATTTCACAAAACGCATTCAACAGGGTATGGACAACGCACAGCAACAAGCCGACACATTTTTTCAACACGGTATTGTATGAGCTTCTTACTTTTTGAGACCTTTATAAGCGGTAAAATACTGGTTATGATTTATATCATGGGCGCTTTGATTATACCGATAATCATATGGAGACTGCCTTCTGCCTTACTTGAAAAATACCCAGCATTACAAAAGATTTGTGGGTGCGGTAAAAACCTTGTTTGGAGCCAACTTAACACTAAGCAACGTTTACAAATTTCTACGGTTTTTTTCATCATGTTTTTCTTTGCTGAAATCATATGGCGTATGATGATTGAGTTTCTTATGGCTTACATGCAAATCCGAGATGCGCTTGTTCTGGGGGATTAAACACAAATGATTATTGGCTTTTTCTTTAATGCTTTCATTGTAGCACTTGCCGTCATGCTTCACTACGAGTTTCTCTATCAAATGACCTTATTCCTTCCAAAATGTACGCTGCGTTATCGCTTTCGTATTGTCTTGGGTGTGTTTGGCACGTTAGCCGCACATGTACTAGAAATATGGATTTTTGCGCTTGCTTACTATTGGATGCACAATGATAAAAGTTGGGGTTATTTGAAAGGCAACTATAACGGAAGCCTCATTGATTCAGCTTATTTCTCGCTCACCACCTTCACCACCCTTGGTTTTGGCGATATCGAACCCCATGGTGAGTTGAGGTTTCTGGTTGGTATTGAAGCCGTTACAGGTTTGGTGCTTATCACTTGGTCTGCATCGTTTTTATATCTTGAAATGCAACATTTCTGGAAAGATACCTAAGCTAGCTTGCCAACCAAGTTCATAATGCCTACCTTTGCGTTATGCGTTACCTACTTGTGTTTACCGCTTGCTTTGCCCTTCAGCTATCCGTCTTTACATGTGGATTTGATATCCATGTGCATGCCGCAGATAGCGATGTAGGGCATATTGCGCAACACAATCATGCTCAGAATGATACGCATCAACAAGCAGCCGACCATGGCTGCCATGTTCATACTTCACATACATTTGTTGAAGTCGCTGTCACAAACCTAGAAGCCATGTCTATCATTGCGTTTGCGCCAACACATGTTTGGGCAGCTCCCAAGCTTAAAAGTCTTCTCTTCTCCATCGAATACCCTCCCAAAGCATAATCACGGCTGATTTTATTTAACACGCGGATATTCACACTCGAAATCTGCCTGTTTAATCAGCCATTCTCCAATTCGATTGATATATAACATAGGAGAAACTGTGCGAAAACAGACATTTATACTGGCGCTGCTGATATGCAGCCCATGTTTATCAGCCCATGCTGAAACCAAGAACAAACCACAACCAACAACCTTGGAACAAGCCATCAATTTGGCAAAGGAACATCCAAGGCTGCAGACATCTATGCTCAACCAAGATGCAGCGCGAGCATCATTATCCGCGCAAGGGTCTTATGCCTATAACCCTGAACTGTCACTAGAGCTACAAGACCGAAAGCTTAATGGTGGCGGGCGAGATACCGACTATTATATCAGCCTGTCTCAAGGCATAGAGATGGGCGGCAAAGTGGGCTACCGCAAGCAGGTTGCGCAAGCCGAGCTGCAACAAAGCCAATACGATACGCAAATCTTACGTTTGCAGCTCGTTCGTGATGTTGCCACAGCCTTTGTGCAACTGCATGAAGCTGATAAAGTGCTTACCATTCGCCAACAACAAAGCGCTTTATATTTGGAACTTTATCAAGGTGTACAGCGTCAACTTGATGTTGGTGATGCCAATATTTTGCAAGCCAACCTTGCTGCATCAACGTATGCGGCAGCACTCTCTGCGCTGAATTTAGCCCAACAAGATGTTACCTTGGCTTCAAATCAATATTATCAAGCCGTTGGTCAGTTTGACAGCCAGCCGATAAACACAGACTTACCAACATTAGACGCAACATGGCAAACACCCAATAATGCTTATGCTATTGCACTTGCCTCGCGCCCTGAAATCAAGCGTCTGCAAGCACAAACGCAACATGCTGATGCCCAAGCTGATTTGGCAAACGCATCACGTTATGTTGACCCAACCATCAGCTTAATGACAGGCAGAGAAGCTGGAGAAAAGCTGTTGAAGCTAGGGATTAGCTTCCCTATTCCATTATCCAACAACAACAAAGGAATGTATCAAGCTTCACTTGCCCAAGCTCAAGCCAGCCAAAGCCAAGCGGTGTGGTTCAAACAGCGCTTAAAACAAGATGTGTTTGCAGCCATCAGCAATCATCAAAGTGCCATGCGGGTATTGAAGGTGTTTACCCAACAAACATCAGCCAATAATAGCATCACTTTGGCAAAGAAAGCATTTGATGCTGGTGAATTAAGCCTTGAAGACTTGGTTTTGCACATCAACCAAGCTTTGGATGCCAAACTCACCCGTTTAAACCTTACCACACAGGCTTGGTTAGCACGCATTCACCTTGCCTACACACTGGGTCACCCCGAATATATTTTACAAGGAATTCAACAATGAAACATTTAATCATAATTATCAGCACATTATTCATCATGGCGCACACATCCGCTTTGGCCAACGAAGACGGACATGGGCATGATGAAACCAACGCCCAGCACGATGCACCCGAACATAATCAAGAGCATAGCGGAGAGCATGGGGGCGAGCATGATGAGGAAGGTGCACCGATTGAATTAAGCCCCGCCCAAATCCAACAAGCAGGTATTAAAACGCAAAAACTTTCTCATCAAAGCATCAAACAAAGTATCACTGCACCGGGTACCGTAACATTTAATGCCTACAATCTATCGGATGTGACCACTTTGGTGGACGGCATCATTGAAAAACGCTTTGTGCGCCTTGGTGATATGGTCAAACGTGGACAACGTTTACTCACGCTCAACAGCTCTGCTTTGGCGCAAGCCCAAGCGGAGTATTTAAGAGCTGAAGGAACGTATCGTACGGCAAGCTTAGATGTGCAACGTCTTGAAGCTTTGGTCAAAGATAAAATTGTATCAGAGGCACGCTTCCAGCAAGCACAAAGCAATGTTCAAGCTGCCAAAGCCAACCTTGCCGCAGCCAAAGCTGCTTTATCGGCATACGGTATGCGTAGCCACGATATTCAATCATTAAGTCAAGCCGCTGAATACGGTCAACTCACCTTGCGCGCACCCACATCAGGCACCATCACTGCGGATGATTTTCGCTTGGGGCAACATATCGCAGCAGGCTCACGGCTGATGCAAATCGCGGATGAATCCACCGTTTGGGTTGAAGTCAAGTTATCTCAGCATCAAGCCACGCAAGTCCATGCAGGGAAATCGGCTGTCGTGATGTTAAAAAATGAGCGCAATATATATCCCGCTAAAGTGGTCAATGTCTACCACCAACTGGACAACACCACGCGCACCGTAGGCGTGCGCTTGGAAGTGCAAAACCCTGAAGATGCTTTGCATCCTGGCATGTTTGTGACCGCACAAATTGAAGCCGGCGATGGTGAAGAAGCATTATTGATTCCAACAAGTGCAGTGCAGCGACAAGGCAATGAATTGATTGTATTTATTGAAGAAGAGCCTGGGCATTTTGAGCGCCGAGAGGTTGAGGTCGGCAAGGCAAGCTTAGGGCTTATGCCTGTGCTATCAGGCATTAAAGAAGGTGAAAATGTTGTTGTTCAAGGCGCATTTGTACTTGCATCGGAGCTGGCAAAGTCTGGCTTTGCTGTGCATAACCATTGAGGTTGAACTATGTTTTCTAAAATTATAGGTGCGGCGACGCAGAATCGTTTTTTAATCCTTTTGTTGCTGGTCGGAACCATGGCTTATGCCATGTTTGTTGTGCCGAAATTAAACCTTGATGCTTTTCCTGATGTCACCAATGTGCAGGTGCAAATCAACACTGAAGCCCAAGGTCTTGCTTCTGAAGAGGTAGAGCAACTCATCACTTACCCCATTGAGGCGGTGATGTATGCCTTGCCTGATGTGGAAGAAGTACGCTCGATTTCCAAAACAGGTTTGTCAGTGATTACCGTATCCTTTAAAGAAGGCACAGATATTTATTTTGCAAGGCAATTGGTGTTTCAGAAGCTGCAAGATGCCAGTCAAACTGTGCCATCTTGGGCGGGTACACCTAAAATTGGCCCGAACACATCAGGGCTTGGGCAAGTCTTTCAATATATTATCAAGGCTGACCCCGATGCACACTATGATGCGCTAACCCTCAGGGCACTTAATGATTGGGTGGTCAAATTGATGCTCATGCCTGTGGAAGGCGTGACGGAAATCTTGTCCTATGGCGGCGAAGTTCGCCAATATCAGGTGAATATCAATCCTGATGCTTTGTTGTCATTCAACTTGCATGTGGATGATGTGGTAAGCGCGATAGAAGCCAACAATCGCAATGCTGGTGGTTGGTATTTGGAACAAGGTGATGAACAGCTGGTGATTCGTGGCGTAGGTTGGATTCCCAGTGGCGATGAAGGTTTACAAGCCATCAATATGATTCCTGTCAAAACAGTGGATGGCACATCTATCCGTGTCCAAGATGTTGCCCATGTCGCATTTGGCGGAGAAATTCGCCAAGGGGTGGTCACCATGACGGAGCGCTTGAATGATGGCAGCATCAAGCAACTTGGTG
>CAMZLX010000199.1 GCA_947311795.1 uncultured Zetaproteobacteria bacterium | reverse complement strand
TCATCCTGAATGGTTGGCAGCAGACTTTTTATCCCAAGCTGAACATGATGAAGCTGCGCAAAGTATTTTTATCACGGCTGATGAAAATTTGGCGGATAAAGTTGAAGCAGCCATTGCGCAGCATTTGTCCGTGCTTGAGCGCGCACCTATTGCACGATCATCGGTGGAAAATCATGGTGCATTTATTATTGTGAATGATTTGGATGAAGCGGCAGAAGCTGTGAATACCATTGCGCCAGAGCATTTGGAACTGGCATTGGATAATCCTGATGCCATGTTACCTAAAATTAAACATGCTGGTGCGATTTTCTTGGGTCATTTTGTACCTGAGGCATTGGGTGATTATATGGCGGGACCCAACCATGTGTTGCCCACCAACCGTACGGCACGTTTTTCAAGCCCGCTTGGCGTGTATGACTTTCAAAAACGCACCAGTATTATCCGTTCTACGCCTGAAGGTGTGGCAGCGATTGGTGCGGAGGCAGCGCACCTTGCACATCGTGAAGGGTTACAATGTCACGCACTTACACTTGAATTAAGATTACAGCACCACCGCTAATTTTGCCGCTGACGGTGTTAGAAAAAGAACACTTATTCGTGAAGCTTGTCTTTTTCACCTTGTCAGCCATAAAATTGAACAATGATGGGATTAAAGATAGAAGGAATGAAGGGGAATAATATGGGACGCAGTGCAAGTATCGAGAGAAACACCAAAGAAACGCAGATTAAACTGTCCATCAATTTGGATGGTACAGGCGAGTGCGAACTGAATACACCGATTCCTTTCTTGAATCACATGTTGGAGCAAATTTCGCGTCATGGTTTGATTGATTTAAGTATTGATGCCAAGGGTGATATTGATATTGATAACCATCATACGGTGGAAGACATTGGTATCTGTCTTGGTGAAGTGTTGCGTGAAGCTATTGGCGATAAAAAAGGTATTGTGCGTTATGGTCATGCCTATGTTCCACTGGATGAATCATTATCGCGTGTGGTTCTTGATTTATCAGGTCGCCCAGACTTGGAATACCACGTTGATTTTCCTAAAGAAATGATTGGCAGCTTTGATGTGGATTTGTTCAAAGAGTTTTTTCAAGCCGTCGTTAATCATTCGCGTATGAGCCTGCACATTGATAACTTACGCGGTATTAATAATCATCATATTGCAGAAACCGTGTTTAAAGCATTTGGTCGCGCGTTGCGCATGGCTGTGGAAGCAGACCCAAGGCAATCAGGTATTCCAAGTACCAAAGGTACACTTTAATTTATGATAGGCTTGATTGATTATGGCATGGGCAACCTGCATTCGGTTGCCAAAGCATTGGAAAAGGTTGGTGGTGAGGTCAAGCTTGTTCAACAAGCTGATGAGATAACGAACTTTGAGCGCATTGTTTTGCCTGGCGTGGGTGCATTCCGTGATTGCATGGCGACCTTGAAAGACACAGGCATGGCTGATGCGATTAAAGAAACCGTGAATCAAGGCACGCCATTTCTTGGTATTTGCCTTGGTATGCAGGTATTGATGACACGCTCGTATGAGTTTGGCATACATGCTGGGTTAAATTTGATTGAAGGCGAAGTAAAACATTTCCCCGAAGACCATGTGGAGCGCGGCTATAAAATACCGCATATGGGTTGGAATGATATGGTAGTGCCCGATAATGTTCATTCAGTGCTTCAAGGTGTTCAAGGTGAGCAAGTCTATTATGTTCACTCGTATTACTGCGCACCGCGTAATCCAGATGAGTTGTTGGCAGCGTGTTCGTATGGTGATTTTCCATTTGCTTCGGTGATTGGTAGAGATAATGTACTGGGTATGCAGTTTCACCCTGAAAAGAGCCAGAAAGCAGGGCTGACGCTTTTGGAAAATTTCATTGGCTGGAAGCCTTAATCGCGGTAAGATGCGAAAAAGGTTTAATCTGTTAGTGTTTGGCAAAATCATAAGTTTATAAGTAAGTTAAAGGGGATTCCATGGGTATTCTTGAAGGTAAAAAAGGTTTAATTCTTGGCTTGGCAAACAACAAGTCCATTGCTTGGGGTGTAGCGCAAGCTTGTCATCGCGAAGGTGCAGAGCTTGGCTTCAACTATTTGGGTGAGCAACTTGAAAAACGTGTTCGCCCACTGGCAGAACAAGTGAACGGCACATTGATTGAGTCTATGGATGTGGGTGATGATGCTGAGATGGATACGTTTTTCGCTAAAGTTGAAGAAAAGTGGGGCAAGATGGACTTTTTGGTGCATTCCATTGCTTTTGCCAATAAAGATGCGTTGCGTAATCCATTTTCTCAAGCTTCTCGCGCTGATTTTCAGTTGGCGATGGATATTTCAGCCTACTCATTTGTTGCTTGTGCGCAACGTGCAGCAGGCATTATGAATGATGGTGGTAGCATGGTTACCATGACTTATTTGGGTGCAGAGCGCGCCATTCCTGGTTATGGCATGATGGGTGTGGCGAAAGCTGCTCTTGAAGCGTCCACACGTTATTTAGCAGATGATTTGGGGCACAGCCGCGGCATCCGTGTTAACTCCATTTCAGCAGGTCCTATTCGCACTTTAGCAGCATCGGCTGTGGGTGATTTTAAACAGTTGATGGCAAAAAGCGCACGCGGTTCCATGCTTGGTCGTAATGTAAGCCAAGACGAAGTGGGTAATACGACTGCATATTTGGTGTCGGATTTGTCTTCG
>CAMZLX010000198.1 GCA_947311795.1 uncultured Zetaproteobacteria bacterium | reverse complement strand
TGATGCATCTGGCGCATTTGAAAGCCGTTGCAACAAAGCGCAAGTTGCCTTGGAAAAAGTTGAAGGTTCGGCATCAGCGAATCAAACAAGTGAGACACTAAACATTGAGCACAGCATCGACCAAAATGATGCGCAAACCCTGTTTAATATGATTTCTCGCCATGTGCATTACACCAATTCAGCGCGTGGTAAAGAAATCTTAGACAACTGGGAAGCTTCATTGGCTAAGTTCGTAAAAGTCATGCCAGTGGATTACAAACGCGCACTTGCAGAGCGCAAAACACAAGCAGCATCTGAGGAGACTACTCATGGGTAAACCAACAGGGTTCAAAGAATTTGAACGTCAAAACCTTAGCTACGCACCTGTTGCAGAGCGTGTTGTCCATTTTAAAGAATTTTCAAAGCTCCCATCTGATGATGATTTAAAGACCCAAGGTGCGCGCTGCATGGATTGCGGCATTCCATTTTGCCACAATGGTTGCCCAGTCAATAATATCATCCCTGATTGGAATGATTTGGTTTACCATTCCCAATGGCAAGAAGCCCTTGATGTGCTTCATTCCACCAACAACTTCCCAGAATTTACAGGTCGCATTTGCCCTGCCCCGTGCGAAGAAGCTTGCACGGTCAATTTGATTGGTGATGCTGTCACTATTAAAAACATTGAACTTTCTATTGTTGAAAAAGGTTTTGAAAATGATTGGATAAAACCTGAACTCGCAGAAGAAAAAACAGGTAAAAAAGTAGCCATTGTAGGTTCAGGCCCTGCGGGCATGGCATGTGCGCAACAACTGGCGCGTGTGGGTCATGATGTTGTTCTTTTTGAAAAGGAAAATCGTATTGGTGGCTTGATGCGTTATGGTATTCCAAATTTCAAATTCGATAAATCTGTGATTGACCGTCGTATGCAACAGATGGAAGCTGAAGGTGTCGAATTCCGCGTCAACCAACATATTGGCGTGGATGTTCCTGCAAAGTCGCTACTTACTGAGTTTGATGCTGTTGTTTTGACAGGTGGTGCTGAAAAACCACGTGATTTACCGATTGAAGGTCGTGAGTTTAATGGTATCCATTTCGCCATGGAATTGCTCACCAAAAATACCAAACGTGTATTGGGTGATGATATTCCTGAAGAAGAATTTGTTTCAGCTAAAGATAAACATGTGGTGGTGATTGGTGGTGGCGATACTGGTTCGGATTGCATCGGTACATCCAACCGTCATGGTGCAGCATCCATTACGCAACTTGAAATTATGCCTGCCCCACCCGAAGAGCCAAACAAACTCATCACTTGGCCAGACTGGCCCATGAAAATGCGCACATCCACTTCACAAGAAGAAGGTTGTGAGCGTGATTTTGCAGTGACCACCAAACGTTTCATTGGTGAAAATGACAAGGTCACTGGTATTGTTTGCGCCCGCGTGGATTGGTCCCAGGATGAAAATGGACAGTGGAAAATGACTGAAATTGAAGGCTCTGAGTTTACTCTCAAAGCTGATGTGGTGTTCCTCGCTATGGGTTTCGTGCATCCTGTGCATGAAGGTATGTTAGAGGAACTTGCTGTTGCCAAAGATGTGCGTGGTAATGTATCGGCAAATGTTGAAAACTATAAAACCAGCCTAGACAAAGTCTTCTCTGCAGGTGATATGCGCCGTGGTCAATCTTTGGTCGTTTGGGCAATTCGTGAAGGAAGGCAATGTGCTGCTTCTGTGGATGAATTCCTTATGGGTGAAACAGGTTTGCCGCGCTAAATCGTCAAACATCGATTAAACGAATGAAATGAAAAAGGCCGCGGTATGCGGTCTTTTTTATGCCCCTCTCAAAAGCGGGATACCCATGTGTCCACGCATGCCGCAATTTCACCATAGACACGTCTGAATGTTTCTTCTGACCTACCCATAGGATCATCAATGGTTTTGCCGCCACATGGTTGGGATAACAGCATCACTTTACCAATGTGTTCAGGTTTCTTTTTCATCAAGTGTGTTCTTTGGTCTGGTTCCATAACCAGCACCAAACCAGCGCGCGCAAGGTCTGGCTCAAGCAGCGCATTCGACATATGTGCCGCCATGTCCACACCAAACTCTAAACCAACCTTAAGCCCTGTTTCAGGCACACCTTTACCCTGCATCATCAAAAGGCTTCGGCTAAACACCTCACCTTCAATACCCTTCTCTTCCAAAACCTTGCGCATATAAAACTCGGCAAAAGGGCTGCGGCAAATATTACCAGCGCAAACCATCATAATTGGGCTTGGCATAAACATAACTTAACCCTCCTTCCATAATACAGCATCATCACTTTCTTTGGCTATACGCTGCATCAATGCTTGGTGACGTTGCAAATCTTCATCGCGGACTTGAACTGCAGAACGCTTCACCAAATCTGCTGTTTCACTTTTTTCTGTTTGACTACGCGCAGCCGATGGAAGCCGAACAAACTCTGATGCAGGTTTAATACCTAAATCCATGCCTAATGAAAATTGACGACCACCTGTCATTGCCAAATAGACTTGCCCCAGCAGCTCCGAATCCAAAAGTGCGCCATGCAAATCCCTATGCCCACGTTCCACTTCAAATCGGTCACACAAAGCATCCAAATTATTACGTTGGCGTGGAAACTGCTTCTTTGCCATCTCCAAAGTATCAATCACAGGTACATCATGAATGTTGGGCAAACCACAGTCCTCAAGCTCCGCCATAATAAAACCCAAATCAAACGGGGCATTATGAATCACCAAAGTACCACCATCAATAAAGTCTAAAAAATCTTGCGCAATATCTGCAAAGCTGGGTTCATCTTTCACCCGTGCATCATCAATACCATGAATGCGCACCACCTCCGCAGGTATTTTGCGCCCCGGGTTGATAAACTTATGGAATGTTACATTCTGGCTCATATCACGATTTTCAATCGCAATCGCACCGATCTCCACCATTTTATCACCATTGGCTGGGGATAAACCTGTGGTTTCTGTATCCAACATAATCAAGCGCATATTTTACTCACCCTTCTCTTCCAGCTTTTGTTTAGGCTCAAACCATTTGCTTGGCGTAAACAAGTCTTCCAAATAACCACCTGAAGGTAATCCTGCCTCTTCAGCATCAGTTTCATCAACATCTGCATCCGATGCAGGGCCATGAATGCGGTATACTTTACGAAGTAAGCTTTTGTCTGGCCCTGTGAGAATAGGGCCTAGAATTGGTATCTTGCTAATAAATGCCTCAATATTCTGCCAGGGGCGAGCAACCAAAATAATATCAAGTTCGCCCGTTTCCAAATCAACCTCTCCCTTGCCACCCGCATCAAGCGCTGATGACAAAAATGCCAAATGATCAATATTTAATTTGTTTTCTATAAACAAACCTTCCACCTGAAGTTTATCATACTTTAGCCCTTCACCAACCACATCACCCCTATCAAAAATTAAATATTTGGGTAAATCCACAAGACTTATGGCTGCAAGCAAATGGGTGAGTGTTCCACCTTCAAGAACCCGACCGTCATTCACGCTCAGCTTAAAGCTTCCTTTCATTTTTCGCCACCATGGCTCACCATCTTTAAACTCACCGTGCCCCAAGAACACCCCAGACATTTCTCCTTCTTTGAATAATTGATCCAGCTCTGCTTGCTCCATCAGTGTACCAAATTCACCATCCATCAGAGCCAAACCTTGCCACTTTAAAGCCCCGTGTTTCTGCATTTGCACAGAGCCAGACGCCTGCAGCCTTTGCCCAGCGCCATAAGCTTCAAACAATTGAAGGTTATAGTTTCCTTGACCATTTAGTGTGAAATTTGCAGACAAGTTTTGTAACATCGCATCGCTGGTCATGAGGTGTTTGGCGCGAACCTTACCAACGCTTTGTTTATCGGATGAGAAATAAATCTCCACATCTTGTGCATATGTTTTTTCCCATTCCACCCAGCCCAAATGCCCGCGAACCGACCAAGGGCGCGTGAATGCCCCTGAGCCACCGCGCGCTTTAAGATAACGCGTTAATACAGGCTTATTCATAAATTCAGCATTAACATCCAGGCTCCATGCTGATTGGCTATCTAAGGGCATATATAATTGAAAGTCACCACGATAGGCCGATGTATTCACACTTTTAAATGCAAAGTCTAAGCTTGAATCCTCAATCAACACAGAGGCATCAAAAGAAAAATCATGGTGTTCCGAGCGGATGTCTGAGATGAGGATGGGCAATAAATCATTACCCACAGATTTTCCCGAAAAAGGGATAGTTAATGACTCAACACCTTCCTTATCATAACCCGCAAAGTTGTCCCAATCATTGGCAGATAGGTTTAGCTCTCCTGTCCATGCTTTATCCTTATAATGATATGCAAGATTCACGGTTGTTTCACCTGATGGGTTCGTGATGGGAAGGACAAAATCATCCGTAAGCTTGGCTAAAGGTGCACCACCTTGAAACGTAATGTAATTTGGCATCCAATTAAGTTTTGTATCCAAAAACATGGTCAATTCGCCATCAAGCCATGGCAACTGAACCTGCATGTTTTTAATGTCTAAGCCGCGATTAAAATCCCAAATCGCTAAACCTTTGGTGGCAATCATTGGAATATTTTTCGGCTTTAATCGCCACTCACCCACAGGGTGTAAGTTCACACGGGTAATATTGGGTTCATTTTTATGGACATCCCATTCCATATATAAAACTGCAGTCGCCTTGGCGGATTCCCATTGCACTTCTTGGGCGGATGTTTCATGCAACCACTTATGCAATCTAACCACATCACCTTCACCTTTGGCGTCAATCTTCATCACCAATGTGTGCCAATCAATATTATACTTCCCATAACCCGTAGCAATCCCATCTTTAAGCACGGTATGGCTAACATCAGCTTCCAAATGATTTTCATCAATCAACACTTTACCTTGAAGCTCGTATAAGAAGTCCCCGCCAAGCCCTAGCGCCATATCAAGCCCTTCGCCATCAGCAGCAACATGATACTTCATATCAATCAGGTTCTGTATTGTCGGTCCGGCTTTTAAAGGTTGTTTCCAACCCAAATCAATTTGGGCACGCACATTGTTTACTCTACCTTGATGCATGCTATTTAACCAATCATGCCACGCGTCATCACCAAGCATCCATAACCAAGACCACAGCAAAGGCATAGACGTTGAACCATCCGCAGCTTCCACATGCAAATTTTCATCCGACCAGCGCAAGGAGAAATCACCATAGTTTTGCCCATCTTTCCAAAGTAAGGTCGGCGCTAAAAAATCAACCAATGACAAATCGTTTGTTTCTTGGTTGCGCTTGAGTTGCACCGTACCTTGGCTGCTAATCGTTTTGAAAGGAAGTCTAAAATGTGCTTCTTCGATAGACACAAGTCCCTTATCTGCTTCGGCTTGAACTTCCCAAGCCCATGTTAGGTTATCCTGTAACAGAGCTCGAACATTTAAGTTCTTCAATCCTTGTACATACTGTTGTAATGACAATGGTAGAATCGAGCTGTCACGCATGGTGAATTGGATATATTGTGGCAAAAAATCTTCGGCCATCGTGATATTTAAATCCAATTCGTTTGCTGTCAGGAACAGACTCAAAACACCCGATTGAATGTCAGCATACACATGCGTTAACCCATATTTCTCTTGCTGATAAATATAATCAACCTGAGCATCTTGAATGGATATATTTAGTTTCATACGAGCTGATTCTTCTTCATCAGCAGGTGTGTTTAAATTAAATTGAAACACACCGCCTACCAGCGTCACACTGGGAGAAAAATCTGCACGTAAAAGTTGGGAGGAAGTATAGGTTAATGTCAGTTGAGAATCATGAATGGACAACACATCAGCATCAATTTTCACTTTCCCCATATCAATAATTGGGCCAGCATCCCAAACCATAACTACTTTCTCAACATCAACATCTTGAGTATGAAGCGCTGCTTTCAACTCATGCTCAACCACCACTTTCATAAAATTAATGTCTGGTGAAATCACAAAGGTGACAAACACGGTGGCAATCGCCAACAATGCCAGCATGAACATAATGCGACAGCCACGAATGAAACATAATTTTAGCATGGGCTGGATAAAAAAGTAATGTACTTGAAAAGTAAAACGTTACCCTTTGGCTTTAAGCTTTTCGACTTTCTTTTCTAATATCGCCATCAACCCATCAACACCTTGTTTCTTGATAATGGATTTAAAATCTTTGCGGAAGGTCGTTACCAAACTCACACCTTCAATTTTGATGTCATACACTTGCCAGCCTGTATCGGTTTGATGCAAACGATATTCCATAGGAATAGACTTGCTGCTGTCCACAACAGCACCTTTAACACGCGCTTTATCTTTTTTGAACTCTGCATCTTCAAACACAACCTTTTGTCCATGATAACCTGCCAATTGATTGCCATAAGAATATTCAAGCACTTGACGAAACAACTCTGTAAAAGCCTGTTTGTTTGCTTCATCCATTTTTTTCCACGGTTTACCTACACTACGACGAGACATTTCGCGGTAATCAAACTTACCCTTAACCACTTTGCGAATACCTTCACGGTCAGCATCGTTAACCGTTGTTTTATCATCGCGCGCTTCCAGCACAGCAATAATACCTTCAATGGTTGAAGACACGACCTGCTTGGGTGAAGTTTCATCCGCAGATGCGTTGCCCATCATCAAACCCAATGTCATCAAACCAAGTGTTAAAAATTTTAATATCTTCATTTTGCATCTCCACTAAAAATATATTTTCCAATCATATCTTCCAAATTAATCGGTGATTCCGTGTCATCAAATTCATCACCATCTTCCAAGTATTCCTCTTCCGCACCTTGATTCACACGCACAAATTTTTCACCAATCAAACCTTTGGTGCGCACAGAAAGCGAAGAGTCCGTTGTGATTTGAACATCATCATTGATATTCAACACCATCAATGCTTCTTCATTGTCTTTTAGCGTTACAGACACCACTTTACCAATGGTCACGCCTGCAAGAAGCACATCACTGCCCTCTCGCACCCCACCAGCATCATCAAACACTGCGATAAGCTTGTATCCTTTGGTACCAACACCACCAACACCACCCAACTCAATGGCTAACCATGAAATACTGATAATCCCCACCAGCACAAACACACCAACAATCATCTCAATCTTTTTATAATTCTGCATCTTCCACTACTCCTAAAGGTAAAAGGATGTGATGATATAATCTAAAATCAACACCATCACCGAACATAACATCACCGCTTGCGTGGTTGCTTTGGCAACACCTTCTGTTGTTGCCGTTGCGCGCTGCCCCATATAAGTTGTAATCACACCCACCAACAAACCAAAATACAATGATTTAACCAACCCTGCTTCAATATCACTCAAAGTAATTTTATCCACTGTCTCACCAATATATACACCGCTGTTTACACCCAGCATATCCACACCAATCACATAACCCGCAAACAAACCCACAACATCAAAAATAGCCACCAACAGCGGCAGCGAAACAGCGCATGCAATCACCCGCGTCAACATCACCCGCGCTTGTGAGTTGACAGCCATCATCTCCAAAGCATCCATTTGCTCTGTCACCCGCATAATACCAATTTCAGCCGTAATACTTGACCCTGCACGCCCTACAAACATCAGCGCTGCAAGCACAGGTCCCAGTTCGCGAATCAGTGAAAGTGCCACCGCAGGACCAAGCAACGCTTCCGTTCCCACCTTGACTAACATATGGTAACCCTGAAGGGAAAGCACCATACCCGTAAACGCACCCGTGATAATAATAATGATAAGCGAGCCCACACCCACGGCATAAATCTGCATCACAAAATGTTTGCCTTGCCAAGGTGGTGCAAACAAAAGGCGCAAGGTGTCTAATGCAAATAAAGTGGCATCGCCAAGCTTCTCTATACCTGTAATCACCGTTCTACCCAATTGTCCGATGGCTGTTATCATTCTTCTAACCTCACACAACCTGGTTTATGCGTTAAGTCATTGACATGTGTTAAGTCATCCACATAAGCCGTTGTGCTTCTGGAAAATGGAATAGGACCATTGGGTCTGCCTTCAATAAATTGTTGCACCCTAGGGTCATCACTGTTTTTAATCGTTCCCGGTTTACCTTCAGCAATCACTTTGCCTTGCCACAGTAAAATCACATGGTCTGCAATATCCAAACCAGCTTTTACATCATGGGTGACCACCACAGATGTCATCCGTGTTTTGACTGTAGTTTCATGGATAAGTGAGCTAATCACACCTGCAGAAATAGGGTCTAAACCCGATGTAGGCTCATCGAAATAGACCACTTGTGGGTCCATCGCCAATGCCCTTGCAAACGCCACGCGTTTTGCCATGCCGCCTGATAATTGCGATGGCATCATTTGTTCAAATCCTCTCAGCCCCACTTGTTCCAGTTTCATGGTGACAATCGTATGAATCACATCTTTATCAAGGTCAGTATGTTCGTTCAGCGGAAATGCAACATTTTCATACACCGTTAAAGAATTAAGAAGCGCTGAGTATTGAAACAACATGCCAACTTTTAAGCGTAATTCATACAAACGCTTGCGGCTAACCTTAGCCAAATCTTCATCAGCAAAGAAAATAGAACCTGATGAGGGTGTTTCCAAACCTGCAAGAAGACGCAACAGTGTTGTTTTTCCTGAACCCGAGCCACCCATAATCACTGTGACTTCACCACTTCGCACATGAAGGTTAATATCATCAAGCGCTTTCATCTCACCAAATTTCTTGGTTAACGCGTGTGTTTTAATCATGGTATTTCCTAAACATATGCAGAATATAGCCGCTGTTATGCTTAGGGTGCAACTTAAAAAATGTTAATGTGTGTATTTGCTTTATCAAAAGGCTTGTTTATATTGCGCTAGCCTTAAATCATGCGCGGTTAGCTCAGCTGGATAGAGTGTCGGCCTCCGAAGATAGTGGTCATACTCAAGGATAGGTAATTGTGACCAAACAAAGTGTTTGCAAAAACAATAGCTTAGATTGATTAGGGTTAACGCTCATAAAAAGTGTGTGACCATTTTGTGACCAAACTGTGACCACGGTCGTTGAATTACTTTTATTTAACAATAGTTTACGCGTGGTCACAAAATTAAGCACCCTTAGCTCAGCTGGATAGAGCAACAGCCTCCGAAGCTGTAGGCCAGTGGTTCGAATCCACTAGGGTGCACCATTTTTATGCTTAATATCAACAACTTGCAACTTTTGTTAATTTTTCAATTGTGAAAGTTGTGACCATTTTGTGACCAAACTACTTTCTACGTTCTCACCCTATAAATACGAAGTTTGGTCACAAATTTTGCCTAAGTAAGGGCTAACAAAACTCAGCAAGTTGCCTTTGTATACCCTCACTCTTCAAAAGCAAAAGGATTCAAAATTTGCCTGCGCCAAAGATTTGCTCTTTCAATCTCACTTAAATCCGTTTCTTCGCAAACAGCCAGCCAGTTGTCTTCAATAATCTCACGTTGCCTTGCAATTATTTCTTTTGCTTCATCTTGTGATAGTAAAAAGTGGTGCGCCGCCGCAACACAACAAGAAAGTTTGCTCATACGTTGATTTCCTGAAATCAACATCGCTTGAGTGGCTTCATTGCCAGAACGACCCTGCGGACAAATATCATAAGCAGGCGTAAGCGATAAAACTTCACCATCCCAAAATGCAGCGTGATTCCTAGCATGGTCATCTGTATTGCCGACAAGTATATTAAAGATCAACCGAGAAAAAAGTTCGGTAAGCGTTTGAGAAGGATCATTAAAATTATACCGAATAATTTCTGCTAATTTTTCATAACTAGCATATCGCGCCATAAGTTCATCAAGTTCAAATAGTGTTAGTGCAGAAACCATACTCTTTCGCGCCCAACCATCCGCATGATAAGCACGGTCAAAACGCTTAATAAGCAATACGTCTTTATGCGATGATTTTGTTAACTTCACATCCGCAACATCAAGACCAACTAGCTTTGCCAACCGCATAGCTACAAACTCAGCTTTCACCACATTATACACATCACCACTTGAAGAAAATTTAGCAACATACTTTACATCTTTCGACTCAATTAATGCTTTGGGGCGTGCTCCTCCGATAGAGCTTCCATGGTGTAGGGCTTGATCAAGTTCTGGTGAAAGAGGAACTCCTTGCTCAACTCGGCTTGCTGATTCCAATAATTCATCTAGCGAAACATTGACAGAAAACCTCGGTATATATTCAGTTGGTGAACGCTGAAAATCCAGCGCACCAATTCTATCCGAACCTGACTCAAGCAGGTATGTGATTTCACTCATTTCACACGCATCTTTACCTAATCCTTTGCGCCCGAAATTCTTATTCATAAGTACGCGTCGCCCCCATGCATCAGGAGAGGCATCACGGATACAATTCGGCATATTTAAACCATCTAATAAAGGCAAACTACCTGAGCGAAGAGGCAGCTCTTTAGCATAAATGGAAATCTTATTGTCTCTTTCAAGGTAGCTTTTACCATAATTAAATAAAACCTGATTTCCTTCAGCAACTAACTTGCCTGCCACCACAGGGGCGGTCTCATTAGGCAGCCATATCCATACATAAGTTTCAGTATTCAATTTAGAAGTCATCATCTAACACTCGACTATTTTTACGCACATATTTAGGCAACACTGCAATTCTATGATCCACATCATCAATTTGTTTACGTAGTGGCATATGGTCACTTTCAAACAGCTTAATGCCAACAAGGTTTGCCACTTCAAATACAAGCCCAATTGCACAGGACAAATCTCCTTTCTCCATTTTTTGAAGGGTAGCTCTGGATATATTAGCCCGTTCAGCAAGATTATATTCCGTCCACTTTCGCTGCTTACGTGCTAATTTGATTTGTTTACCTAGCAAAACAATCGCTTCAACGCAGTAGTCAGAGTAAATTCTAGTCTTAGCCATAAGCTTATCCTTTTGATTATTAAAATAGGCACATAGTATCTATATGATTATTATAATAGTCAATATTTTACAGACCTTAGTGAAAGACCCATATTTATTTGTTAGCTAAAACACTGTAAAGGATAAAGCTCATGCTTATGGCAAATCACCCTTCAAAGCCGAAGGTTACAGGTTCGACTCCTGTACCGCGCACCGTTTATGCTTATTCAATCGTATGCGGCACAGGCAAATTGATGCCCGTACTGTTTTTCATAAGCAACTGTTTAACCACGCCTGCATTACCCAAAGCTTTCATACCCAAACCGCGCAATTTAATCCAAGCTGGGAATTGTACTTTAAATGAGCGATGCAAAGCCTCCATGCTTGCCATGGTTGTGAGCACATCAGGGATACGCTGCTTCATATATCGGGTGAGTACATCCATATCACCCCAATCTTCTTCAAACTTGCGCGCATCCATAATCTCTTGCGCCAAAACCATGGCATCACGCAAGCCGAGGTTTACCCCCAAACCTGCCAGAGGATGAATGCTATGTGCCGCATCGCCAATGAGTGCTAAACGTGGGCGCACAATATGCCGTGCAAGTTGCGCTTTAAGTGGAAAACCTGCGCGTTTACCGACTTCGACAATACCACCAAACACACCGCCCGCTTCCAAGTTTAATTCATCTAAAAAATCTTCATCAGATAAACCTAACAAATCATCCGCCCTATCGTTGGATGCACTCCACACAATCGAGCATACATCACCTTTCATAGGCAATAAGGCGAGAGGTCCTGTATCCAAAAAGCGTTGGCATGCTGTGTTTTGATGCGGAAAGCGTGGTTTCACGGTAGCAACAATACCTTTTTGCCCATAATCACGGCTGAACACATCAATATCGGCTTGCTCACGTAACCAAGACCTAGCCCCATCTGCGCCCACAACCAGCGGTGTGTTCAGTACCCGCCCACTTTCAAGCGATACTTGCACACCTTGCCTTTTCCACACCACCGACAACACCGATTCAGGGCATAACATTTCAACATCATGGCTTTCGTCTATGGTATGTTGCAGCGCATCAATCAAATGCTGGTTTTCAAGCAATACACCCAATTTATCTTGCCCGATTTCTTCAGCTTCAAAGCGAATGCCGCCTTGCTCCTGCCCATCCCAAATGCGCATAGATGCCATCACACCCACGTTATCTTGCAAATACTGCCAAACACCCACGCTTTTTAAGATATTCACATTGCCTTGCACGATGGCAGATACCCGACAATCCAAGTCCATGGACAACACAGGCTGATAAGCTGACCGCTCAATGACCACAATATGCAAACCTGAGTTGCGCAATGCCGCAGCCAACATTAGCCCCACCATGCCACCACCAACAATCACCAAGTCCACATATTCGCCCGATAAAGCTTGCTGTTTGCTCATGATGACAACCTCTTAAGCTGACCAATCCCTGCGGCTTGCTTCAACAACAAATGTTTAAGTGCTGAATGCCTTTCAATAGCCTGTAAACCCAATCCACGCAACCATCGCTTGGGTGATAATGATGATCCAGGTGCAGCAAAAGCTTCCAACACGCCTTCTGTAAACCCTGCCACAGCCAAGGTGTCTAGTCTGCGTCGTTCCGCATACGTTTGCCCAATCAAAGATTTAGATAAATCAGCCTTTGCCCACGGCTGACTTAGAATATCAGCAAGCACCGCCACATCCCGTAAACCCAAGTTCATGCCCTGCCCCGCAATCGGATGAATGGTGTGCGCCGCATTACCCAGCAAAACCACGTTACCTTTGGTAAACTGCTTGGCGATTCTAAGCTCTAAAGGAAAGCTGGCGCGGTTGTCCACAGCTTTAAAACCACCCACTTGCTGTGTGATAGCATCACCTGCTTCAGTTTTTAACATGTTTAAGAAACCTGCATCATCAAGCTTCAATAGCTCCATGGCTGTTTTGGGTGCAACGGACCATACAATGGAAAACCTATCATCCGCCAAAGGCAATAAAGCCAGCGGGCCTTCTTCCCTAAAACATTCATACGCCGTATCACCATGCCCATAACCTGAGCTCACCGATGCCACAAGACCAATCCGATTATGGTCCCAACCTGATGTAAGAATGCCCACTTGTTTACGCACAAAGCTGTTCGTGCCATCTGCGCCCATCAGCAATGATGCTTGAAGTGTTTGTTCACCTGCTTCAGTTTTGATACAAATAGAAACACCCGCTTCATCTTGGTTGATAGATAAACATTGGGCAGGGAAAATCATATCCACTTGCTCAGAATACTGCGCTAAAGCTTGGTGAAGAGGCTGCGCAACATGGCGAATTTCCAAAACATAACCCAAGGAATCACTGTCTAATTCTTGGTGCGACATATCCACAGCACCGATATTGTTCGGCTCTCGCACGGCAATATGTTTAATCCAACCTGCACCGTTGGCTAACACAGCATCCCACACATCGAGGCTTTCAAGATAACGCTTAGAGCCCTCCGAAAGCGCAATCACCCGCTCAGGATTGGATGATTCAAAAGATGGGGTAAATGCATCAAGCAACGCAATACGATAACCTTGTTTCGCCAAGGAAAGTGCCAAAGTGCTACCAATCACGCCAGCACCCACAATAGCGATGTCATACTGCTCTGCCATCATCTCACCTCCCGATGAAAAAGGAACTGTAAGCCCACATTTTATTTTCGTCCATACTGTTCAAAGGTTTCTTATTTCTTTCATCACAGATGTCGATTAAGCTTTTGCCATGAGTATTTTTGGTATTGGCACAGATATTGTGCAAATCAAACGCATTGAACAGTCTATCAGCCGCTTTGATATGCGCTTTATTCAGCGCGTATTCACTGATGCAGAATATAAACTGGCACAGCAGCGCGGCACTTTCCGCCGCCTCGCTATGTTTTTTGCTGCCAAAGAAGCAACATCCAAAGCCTTAGGTACTGGGTTTATTGGGTTTGGTATGAAAGATATTGAAGTGTTTTATTTGAGCAGCGGCAAACCAGAAATTAAATTACATGGTAAAGCAAAAATAACAGCTGATAAACTTGGTATTACACAGATACATACTTCACTAACCGATGATGCAGGTGCAGCCATGGCATTTGTTATTGCCGAAACAAATCTTTAGTCACGTTTGTTCTTTTCGTCCAAGGGTTCAATTTCACCCGTAAACTCGACATCAATCGCAGTAAATATGGTTTCTTCTTCAGGTTCTTTTTCTATAAATTCATCATCAATATCAAAATCGACTTCCAGCATCATATCATCTTCTGCTGTCGCTTCAACCTTACCCCACTTCCCAACATCAGCAGTGTCCATATAATGAGGTTCTTCATCACTATTAGCTTGTTCCTCACCCCACCTCATCAAATCTTTTGCATTCATCACCACCGTTTTATCCATCATATCATCTGTATCATACAAGCTGCTAAATGACTCATCGTTAGCACCTTGCTCCGTAGTATTTAACACATCCAAATCTGAAATAGCCAAAAGGCTTTCCATTTCTTCCGCTGCAAGATTAGAACGTTGAACTCCTTCCTCTATCACATCTCCAGTAAAACTGATTACACGCTCATCCTGCAATTGTTGCCAAGCTTTATCATCAAATAATGAACAAAAACGATTCCATTTTATTTTATCATACGTTTTAAATAAATCTAAAAGTGTGTTGTTTCTATCTACAACACGCTTTTCAAGGTGGAGCATTTGAATATATGCAGCTTGCATTCTTGGTTGCCTTTTTACATTATCTGGTATGCTCAAATAATGCTTCTCCGCTTCTTTCCAGTCTTCTTTTTGAATCGCCACTTCAAAAAGTGCAGCATGGTCAACGTAGACTTTCTCACTTTTCTCGTCCACCTGCTCATCTTCCGAATCTTCCTCAACCAATGGCGTATGCACGCTTTCAGCTTCTACCGTGGGCGGCACATCTTCATCCATAGGGTGGTGCGGTTCATCAATTAAATTTTCATCTGATTCCTCATTAATTGATAAAACATCATCCATCAACAAATCTTCTCGTACTGTTGTGTCATAAGCATGTTTATACTGTGCTTTTTCTAATTTATCCTGCCACAATTTACGTTGCCTACGGTAAAAAAAGAAAAGCAATAACAATATATTAAGCATCAAAAGAACAATGAACCACCACCATCCATAACCCTCACCTTCTTGCCTCACAGCACCTTTTGTTGTTTGCACTTTCACCAAAGCTTCAACCTTTTGATGAAGTATACGCACTTCTTCTGCAAGACTATCCACTTTGGTATTAATACCATCAATGCGGATGCTTGATGACATCACTTGCTCATGCAATGGCTCTAATTTTTTCAATCGGCTTAACACAACAGCATCATTAATTGAGTCTAGCCCGTCGTTAGAGACCCCTAAACTTTCTGTCATACCCAAAGAAACCTTACTGTGAAACTTCCGCTTAGGTTCCTGCTTTAAATATTTACCATTTTTAGTATTTACTTGTGTTGTCTTCTTTTTTTGCCGCGACAATTGTTTTTCTAAATCTCGGTAAACTGCAGAACTTAAAAGTGCGCGCACCTCCTGCGATGTTGGGACTTGAAGAAAAGCACCTTTTTTTAGCCTGTCGATATCATGTCGCTCAAACGCCTGCGGATTAGCATTGAAAAGTACCAACATGATTTGATGATTGGAAAAACGTTTATCTTTACGCAGTCTATATGCAATTTCACTTAAGTTGTCTCCAGACTGAACAGGACCATAACTTGAGCGTCTTGCCCAATCTAAAGTGAGTGCAGGTAGAGATCCCAGCTGCGTTTGCTTTTGAACCGGTGTACTCAGAACAGGCACAGTAAGTTTAACCTCATCTTTATTTACTACAGTTTTATTTGTTTTAACTTCTTCATCAATCGCCTGCCTTGACTGATGCCACGCTGGATCCAAAAAGATTTGTACCTTTTTATAAAAATTACCCCGCCCCTGCTGTACTTTCAAGATAAGCGTCAAGAAGGATTCATCCAAGGCTTGTGCAGAAGAAATTTGCAGCACAAAAACACCTCTTTCTTTTACAACATCTGTATGTAACAACACATAGGAATGGGGTATATCTTGCTCGAGAACTTGATATTCCCGCGGTGTTGCCAACGAGATTTGCAGTTTACTCTTTCGTTCTTCATCACTCAAAATTAAAGGGATACGTATATCCAAAGGCTCGCTCAAATAGCTTTTGGTCTCAACATGACCAAAGCCAACCGCCCATGCCATTGAACTTGCTAGCATGGAGACAATAAAGAGACTTAATCGAAGAAACATGGGGCAAAGCTTACCAATAAAGTCTCATAAGTCATTGAAAATATTAGATTAACCATTTTTTTTAAGAAATAGTAAAAAAAACACCTTTTCTCTCCTTTTATGTTTCTAATGCAAAGCCATGCATACTTGCCTATTCTATGCCCTTAACCGATTAGAACGGAGGGTTTGAACTTGGATATTTGGTTTTATATTACATCTCTTCTTAGCATCTTATTTGTGTTAATACTTCCTTGGTTTGTTCATCTTTCTAGACAAAACAAGGCTCTTCAAAAGCAGTTGTCTGATAGTGACAATATTGCCAAAACCAATATCAAACTAACACAAAACTTAAGCAATGCTTCCACACAGCTTGAACAAGAGAAGCAACAGCTGTGCCAACAACAAGCTGAAAATAAAAACCTCAACACTTCACTAACCAAGTTACAAACAGCGCATGAACTGATGCAACAGAGCAACACTGAGAAACTTGCCTTGCTTGAAGAAGCCAAAGAGAAATTAGCATTAGAGTTTAAGTCGCTTGCCAATCAAATCTTTGAAGAAAAACAATCGAAAATGACTGAGCACAACAAAGCAACACTGGATGATATTATTAAACCCATGCAAAAGGATATATCTGAGTTTAAGCAACGCATGGAGCAAGTACACAAGGAAGATATTGAGGCTCGTTCTGCCCTGTCTCAACATTTATCCCAACTCAAAGAGCTAAATCTACAAATGAGTCAAGATGCGCTCAATCTTACCCAAGCTCTTAAAGGTGATAGCAAAGCTCAAGGCAATTGGGGTGAAATGATTTTAGAAAAACTCTTGGAAAGCAGTGGTTTGCGCGAAGGTCATGAGTTTGAACGCGAACAATCTTTCATCAATGATGAAGGCAAACGCCAACGCCCTGATGTCATCATCCGTATGCCAGGTGACAAACAGGTGATTATTGATGCCAAAGTATCACTCACCGATTATGAACGCGCTGTGTCCGCCCAAGATACAGAAGCACAAAAGCAACATGTCCGCGCCCATTGTAAAAGCATTCAAACCCATATTCAAACGCTGGCGAATAAACGCTACGACCATTTGGAAGGCGTGCATTCTCCCGATTATGTATTGATGTTTATGCCCATTGAAGCTGCCTATTTGATGGCAATTGAAGCTGATTCAAGCATTTTTGAAGCTGCATTTGATAAGCGCATCGCTGTGGTCACACCATCCACCCTCTATGCCACACTCAAATTGATTGAACAACTTTGGCGCTATGAACGCCAATCAGAAAATGTTGCCAAACTGATGAACCGCGCAGGTTTACTGCATGACAAAGTCGCCGACTTCATGAAATCCTTTGAAGATGTGGGCAACCGCTTAACCCAAGCCCAGTCTTCCTATGATAAAGCCTTTGGGCAAATCAAATCAGGGCGCGGCAGTGTGCTTAGTCAAATCAAAACCTTGGGTGATTTATCAGGCAAAGCCAAAAAAGATATACCCGAACACTTGCTCCATGAAGCCCAACATTTGGAAGATAATAAAACATAAACCATATCCACTTATTTCAACCTAATCTTAGTTAAATCAACTGGCTGTTGTAATCAGTTTGATGGTTCTTCAATCAATATATCCATCATTAAAGGTTGATGCCAAGTAACGTTGTGTTGTTGGGTTTCATCCAGCCCCTCAAGCTCACCCATTTTTTGCAGCACCATTGAAAAATCAGGTTTTTCTCCCAAAACAAGCTCCCAAATCTCAATATATCTATTCAAATCACCCCTTATTGAATACTCAGAACAGAGCATCGCAACAAACAGTAGAACCTTGGGTAAAACACCATTTTTTAACCAAAACACCTCTCCATCAACCTCTTTCATTAATACTGAACTCACAATGCTATCTTTCGCTTTAAATGCTGAAATATAGGAACCGAAAGCCCAATGAATAAACGGATGGTAAATTAAAGTTTCTATTTGCCCCCAGAACTTCTCATGACTTAATTGTAAACGCTTCGCAGCCGCTTGAGACGGTCCATCTGTATCATCAAAAACACGTAGCCGTGAAAGCGAGAGAACCTCTAAAGAATAATAAAGAGGTTGGGATTTGTACTGCTCTTCCAAATCAAGCTGGTCAGTCAGTATTTCTTTCGCTAAATCCATATTAGCAGCCTTGTTAATGACATTGTACACTGCGTGGCTACCCAATAACTTTTTGCACTCTTTGTTATTAACCCTACCTTCCAACGCGCGAATAAACTAAGAGATAAAACATGTAGTTTTCATCCCTTTATCTTCTGTAATATGCGATATAATATGTCTAATCCATAATAACGACTCTTCTGGAAAACGTATCAGAAGCTCATAAAGTTTATACTTATTAACGGTTTCTGAAAAAGTTTGCTTCAATAGCAATGTTTCAGCATACGTCCATGCCGATTCGGGTTTTCTCGTGTGGTACACATGAAATGAATTATTACTTGCAGCCCTAATCGGCTGATTAATACCAAGCCCAGATGGCAGGGGTAAGTCATCATCTTCTGTTTTAGTCTTCTCTGCTACCCCTTCATAAACAATGCACACTATCTTCCAAACACTTTCTTTGCCTTGAGCTAAACATTTATTTTTTAAGTCAATTAACTTGTGATTTAGTTTACTGCCGCCATTGGATGCACCCCAGAACCAAGTTTGATTTTCACCAATCGTACGCCAGAGCGAAGGGTCTAATAATTGGATGATAGACACGTACGCTAAATCAGTTGTATCCACGTATTTACCAATACTACGGCATAGATACTCAAAGTGAGCCACATGCCTTTTACATTGTCGCAAGTTAGGCAAGGCTGCATACACCTCATTTGTTGACCACCTATCTTTATCAATCGGCTCCAAGCGTTGTTCTTTAAGAACCCTATCAAGCTCTGTCAGATGAACTTTTTCTAAGTTCTCCATACTAATACTTGGTAAACAGAATGAGAAACCAATGATTTTTTCTAAATAGACCCGTGGCTTGCCCACGCCACTATCGTTTAATAAATCTTCCAATGCCTCCGCATCATATGCCAACACATATGTAGTGTTGGGAAAATCTGCAACAGCCTTTAACATCTGCAAAAATGACCTGACCTCATGGCTTTCAAGTCTATCCAGTTCATCAATAAGGAATATATGATGATGCTCTGACTTCCTAGCCTCTTTTATCGCTTCATTTCTTAATTGTTGTATGTTTTCACTTGGGATACTGTTTGCAAAATCAGCCCCTTTATCTAACACCTTACCGATTAAACTCACTAGCTCTAACCCTGGCACAAGTGCTGTGAGGTTTGCCAAAGAGCCTATGGAAGATAAAGCACTCTTAAATTCATCAGAAACACCCTTCGACCCAGCGAATGTAGTAAAAAATTGCTGTAATAAATCTTGATGCCCTGAAAACTGCCATGGGTTAAATCGAACGACCTGGATTGTATTGTTTTGAGTGCTCTCCAATTCAGCCTTTACTAAATTTAAGAAGCTCGATTTACCTTCTCCCCACGGTGCTTGAACACTTGCAATTAAATTCGTGGAAGAGTTGCGACCTCGTAGGTATTTAGAAAACTCTTGAACCTCATCCTTTATACCAAGTTCATCTTCCTCTTGTGTTTCAATTGGCTCATCCATTCAACCCATCCTCCCCATAAAACTTAGGCAGATAGAAGCATGACCAAACAAGTAGAAATAACAACCCATGTTTTACAAAAAAAAGTATAAATATGAATCCTTACCAAAAAGCTGCGCCGTGAATACCGACATGAGCTTAAAGACAAAAGCGTAAGCGGCTTCATTGGATTCCCGCTTACGTGAGAATAGTGAAACAACAAGCCAAACAAAATCAATATCTAAACACCCTTAATCAACACCTGTTATTGACACTTTTTATTGCTGACGTATAGTTTACATAAAATAACACGTCAAGAGGTGATTATGCAATCAAAACTTACACTTAGGCTTGAAGACGATGTCATCAAACAAGCAAAAATATATGCCAAAGCCCATCAAACCTCACTTTCAAAGGTGGTGGCTGATTATTTTCAGGTGTTAACTATGGAAAAAAACACCTCCGAAATACCCCCGATAACACGCTCGTTGGTTGGCGTGTTAAATGATGCTGATGTTGACCTAGACGACTACAAGCAACACTTAGAGAAAAAATACCTTTGAAAGTTCTATTTGATACCAACGTTATCTTGGATGTTTTATTAAACAGACAGCCTTTTGTGAGTGTGTCGGCTCAGCTTGTTGGTTTGGTTGAGCAAAAGAAAATAGAAGGTTACCTTTGTGCAACAACCATCACCACGTTGGACTATTTAGTGAGCAAAGCTGCAGGGCGGAAACAGGCTGCGCTTGCCGTGCAAAAGCTGCTATCTATGTTTAATATTGCCGATGTTAATGCTGTGGTGCTTCGCCTAGCCATACACTCAGAGTTTTCAGACTTTGAAGATGCTGTGCAGTATTTTTCAGGTGAGTGCTGTGTTGTTGATGCTTTGGTGACACGCAACATTAAAGACTACAAAGCGAGCCAGTACCCTGTGTATACACCTAAAACACTTCTCAAGGCATTTGAAATACGCATTGCAGACTTGGAATAAGTTTACTACGAAAGTAACAACGCATCATTAAAACACGCATAGGTTATAAATGAGTTAAAAAGGAATAAACATGAGCTTAAAGACGAATCGTAATCAACTGGTCAAAACGGGTGTGCAAGGTGGTGTATCTCCTGCGCAAATGTGGGCGCCGTTTGAAGTGGGCAGCAAAGGTGAAGTGTTTTCATGGCCGAGCACAGGTGGCATCACCTATAATGTTAAAGTCGGTGATTCGGTGTTTGGTTGGGCGGGTGAACATATTGAACCGGGTGTATCGAGCACACTTACCCATAAAAATCGAAAATCTGAAGATGGTTATCAGTTTCATGCCTGCTGCGGCAATCAAGCGCGAGTAATTTCTGGCGAAGCCAAAGGTGAAGTCGGCACTGTGATTGGGCACCATGGCGGTGTAAACCATTTGATGATTGATTTCCCCGACGAAACTTTAGATAAACTCACTTGCGATGATAAGTTTATGATTAAAGGTTTTGGTCAAGGTTTGAAGTTTATCGACCATGATGATGTGTATATTTACAATATCGACCCTGACTTGCTTGAAAAAATGGGGTTAAAAGAAAACACACAAGGGCAGATTGAAGTGCCTGTGAATGTGATTGTGCCCAACTATGCGATGGGTTCAGGTATTGGTGCGCTTTCGGTGACCACGGGCGATTATGATATTCTTTGTCATGATGAAGATATGGTCAAAGAACATGGCTTGGATAAACTTCGCTTTGGTGATTTTGTTGCCGTGCTTGACCATGACAACAACTATGGGCGAACATTCCGCAAGAATGCGCTGACCATTGGCATGGTCATTCATTCGGATTCGCCGCTTGCAGGGCATGGTCCGGGTATGATGACGATTATGTCGGCATGTGATAACAAGCTTAAACCCATCTTGGATGACAAGGCAAATATGGGTAATTATTTAGGAGTTGGACGCTATGTTTAAAACTATTTTATTGGTCTTCATCATTGCAGCGCCTGCCATGGTACATGCTGAACTGTATAAGGTCGTTAATGAATACGGTGAAATTATTTTTACAGACACTAAACCCAACATTGATGCCAAAGAACACATACCTGGGCGCATCAGTTCCGTAAAAAATGAAGCCTTCAATAAGAAGAAAGTTGAAGCTGCAAAAAAAGCGCGCGAAAAAGAAGACGAAGAAGCCAGTGACAACTAAAACAACACTGATGGCTGCATGCATGCAGCTCAATAGCAGCGATAATATCGAAGACAACCTTCATAAAATTGAAGGTTTAATGGCTGCCCAAACCCAGAACATTGACCTGCTTGTCTTGCCAGAAAATGCAACGCTGATTACCCAAGATAAGGCATATCAACACCATGCCGCACAACCCGAAACTTACCATAAAATTTTTACATTCTTTGAAGCGCTCGCCAAGCAATTTCAATGTTGGCTGATTGCAGGCTCATTGCGCATTCAAGACAAACAACATTCTGAAAAACACTTGAATCATTGTCCTGTTTTTTCACCCCAAGGCAAGTTGGTCAACGGTTATGATAAAATACACTTGTTTGATGTAGATTTGGGTAGTGAATCATGGCATGAATCACAAAGCATTAGCGCAGGCACAGCCCCACAAAGCTTTGATGTGAACCATGATTGGAAAGTCGGGTTATCCATTTGTTATGACCTTAGATTTCCCGAATTATATCGGTTGTATAGCCAACAAGGCTGCAACATCTTTTCCATCCCTGCTGCATTTACCGTACCCACAGGCAAAGTACATTGGGATATTCTTCTCAAAGCCCGTGCTATTGAAAACCAAGCTTATGTCTTGGCAGCAGGGCAAGTGGGCAGCCATACCGATGGGCGAAAAACCTTTGGACACAGCAAAATCATTAGCCCTTGGGGAGAAACCCTTGCTGAATTAAAACAAGGTGAAGGCATCATCTCTGCCAAGCTTGATTTGGATGAGCTCAACAGCCTGAAAAAACGTATGCCTGTTTTACAACACCGCCGTGAATTATAAGGTTCCTGCTTCACCCCTTGTTTTTGAACAAACCATTACGAAAAGTCGCTTTATCAGCCATATCCAACGCACAACAAACAAAACAGAAGCCAAGCAGTTTATTGCGCAGATTAAACAACAATATCCCGATGCGCGGCATCATTGTTGGGCATATATTGCAGGGCATCCAACGGCAACAACAGACATCGGTTTTAGTGATGATGGCGAACCTTCAGGTACAGCAGGCAAACCTATCCTCAATGTTTTGCAGCATCGCGGTATTGGTGAAATTGCACTGGTGGTCGTGCGTTACTTTGGCGGTATCAAACTGGGTGCAGGCGGTCTTGTTCGCACCTATTCAAGCTCGGCAAGCCTTGCTATGGATAAGCTTGAAACCCTACAACTGATTGCAAGCCAAGATTTCGTTATTTATTGCCCATACAGTTTAGAATCAGATATCAAACACCTGTTAGATACCCACAACATCAGCATCATACAGGCGGATTATACAGAGCGCGTTAGGCTCAACATCAGCGTGCCTACAACAGATATTCAAAGCCTAAATGTCGAACTTATCAATGCAACAGCAGGCAAAGTTTGTTTGCCGATTGAATAGGTTTACCGCTTATCCATTGGCACATACACATTGCCCGACTCACCATTGTAGATTTGCATAGGACGAAAAATACGACCATCGGTAAGCTGCTCGCGCCAGTGCGCCAACCAACCTGCAACACGAGATATAGCAAAAATTGGCGTAAACAAATCGGTTTCAATACCAAGCTTGCGATACACAATACCCGAATAAAAATCCACATTAGGGCAAACACCTTTTTTACCCAGAGTTTCTTTAGAAAACTGTTCAATATACCGCGCAATCTCATAGGTTGGGTCTTCGCCAAGTTCTTTGGTTAAGTCACCGTACAACTTTTGCAGTAATGTCGCACGTGGGTCTTTGGTTTTATAAACCCTATGACCCAGCCCCGCAATTTTTTCTTTATTTTTCAGTTTATTCTGCAAATAAGTTTCTGCATTTGCCAAAGCACCAATCTCATCAAGCATATGCAGCACATCTTCATTCGCCCCACCATGCAATGCACCCGATAACGAACCAATAGCCGCACTGATGGATGAATAAGGGTCGGCTTGGGATGATGCGACCACGATAGTTGAAAAGGTACTGGCGTTCATGGTGTGTTCCGCATGAACAATGAGAGCTACATCCATG
>CAMZLX010000197.1 GCA_947311795.1 uncultured Zetaproteobacteria bacterium | reverse complement strand
TGCGCTCAACAGGTGTATTGATAAAATCATAAGCAGTGTTGATGTTGAACTTATTCATCAGATGCTGCCTGCTTCGACCAATGCCAGGAATATTACCCACAGGCACATCTTTGAGAAAGTTGGTGATGCGTCTGCCTGAGATAATCGTTGTGCCATTGGGTTTGTTCATTTCCGATGCAATCTTGGCAAGAATGCGGGTGGTGGATATACCCACAGACACCGTGATTCCCACTACATTGTAAACCGTTGCCCGAATATGGTCTGCGATTTCACGGTAAGACTTTCGCCACATTGAGCGAATGCCATTCATATCAATAAAACCTTCGTCTATGGAGTAAGCTTCAATGTCTGGGCTATACCTATGAAAGATTGAAAACATCTTCTCAGAGATAAGACCATAGTAATAAAAATCAGCCGATAAGAAATGCGCTTCAGGCATAAGCTTCTTAGCATCCCAAACAGGCATACCCGTCTTGATGCCTATGGCTTTGGCATCATAGGTCTTGGCAACCACACAGGCATCTTGACTGGATAACACGCATACAGGTTGCCCTTTGAGGTCTGGGCGGCGGGTTAGCTCACATGATGCGAAGAAACAATCTGCATCCACATGGGCAATAGCATTGTACCAATTGCTGGATTGGCTCAATGGGTTTTACGGAATAAACCAACCATCTCACCATAAATTTCCAATGTTGATTCAGGGCGGATAATGGGGAAAGCATCATTGGCAGGTTCTAAATACATACCTTGCTTATCTTTACGCAGATATTTAACCGTGAACTCACCATCAATCATAGCCACAACAATACCATTTAATGATGGGGTAGCATTACGCTCAACAACAAGCATATCACCATCATTGATACCTGCATTAATCATGGATTCGCCGCTTACTTTGACCAACACAGTAGAGGCAGGATGCTCCACCAAATACTCGTCAATGGTAATCGAATCACCCATCAACTCTGCTGCAGGGCTAGCAAAACCAGCAGGCACGACACCCACAAGTGAGCGAGAGAAGAAATTATTTTCAGGCACAGCGCGACCATCAGGGGCTTTGCCCAAATAACCTGCAAAAATCATACGCTCCACAAACTTGGCTGCACCGCGTTTGGACATACCAATCAACTGCGCAATGCCGCTATGCGAAGGAATAATGTGGTGAAGCGCATAATAGTTTTGCAGTTTGGCTAGATATTCATGGTCTTTATTATTCATGCCCGAAGCATAGTATCCAATCGAGTACCAAGCAAGGTTTGAGATAAAAAGGGCAGCTTTTGTTTGCGACACTGAATGACGCATGATGATTTACCTTCACAGCAAATAGTTCAGTGGAGGAATGATGAAAAAAGAAGAGCAAACAAATGAACATACGGCAGCCAAACGACTGCATTATAAGTCAATGTTTATCGCAGGATTCAAATACTACGAAGGAGCATTTGTTTTCAAAGATTTATCTGTTGGGACAAGGCTTCAAATGATTGCCGATCCGAGAAACCAATATGATGATAATGCTGTTGAACTCCACTTTAAGAATACAAAGCTTGGTTTTATTCCAAGGTCACAAAACTACTCTATTTCTAAGCTATTGATTGCTGGGCATGATGTTTTTGAAGCAGTGGTTCAACAAGTTTCGCCTGATGAAAACCCTGATAAACAAATCCGTGTTGGCATTTATATTTCTGTGGAGGAGAAGGTGTGAGGAAGAATGACTCAGAAAGTTTAAAGACATTGCTTACAGATCTATATCAACTTCTCCAAATACGTTACGAAGAACAAGCTATTACTACGAATGAGCGAGAATGCAGTGTTAAACAGGTTAATGTTGGATTCCCATTCCTTTTGCAGCATATGAAACGCGGTGGCGTGTATCTACTCAGTGGTGCAACACCAGCAGTTAATAGGGCAACGGTTGAGGAAATATTTCTTCAAGTTCTAGACGACAATAAAACCCCGCTTGTGGTGGCAGTCTTTTTAACAAAAGGCACAATGCAGGACTGGGGCATGGATATGTTATCGCGGTTTTCATCCGTGCCACTTTCTCGTATGGAAACTGGAAAATTCGGCACAGACGACTGGCGTAAATTGGCGAGTGCCACGGGTTACCTAGCTGATTTGAATATAGCATTACATGAGTCTGAAAACGAAGAAGTATTTTTAGACCAAATTGAAGCGCTTCAAAGAGAAAAGCAAAGGTATGATTATATTTTTATCGATTCGGTAGATATGGAGACATCCATGCACTCAGAAGTAGAACGAAGACTTATAAAGAGGCTTCAGGATGCTGCGCATGAGTCTGAGGCAGTGCTTATTACTTCATGCAGATCCTTCAGAAGCTTGCAATATCCAGAGGTGCGAGAACTTGTTTAGTCAATTCGGAGCGGGTCAAATGGTGCAATCTGATGATCAGTCAGGTCTTTTGTTTGTTGGTATTGCTGGGTGCGGCACCAGCATCATCAAAAGCCTTTCACCCCGAATGGGCAAGCATAATCATTTTGTAGCTATCAATGATAATGAGATGGCTCTTAAAAAAGTTCATTCGGTAAGCAACCATATTTTACTTAAAAAACGTAGGATGCTTGATTCTGATTGGGATTGGTTGCTGAAAAAGGCGGCAGGCTTGAAAGGCGTTTGTATTATCGCAGGGTTAGGTGGTCGTCTTGGAACCACACTCACTCCAGTTGTTCTAAAAAGGCTAAAGGATAATGGCATAATAACGATTGTGATTGTCACCATGCCCTTTCATTTTGAACAACGAGAGGATATTGCAAAAGATGCTCTGCAAAAACTTTCTATTGCTGATTATTTGATTACGTTTCCCAATAATCATTTGATTAAACATGCTGAGAAAGGGAAAAGTATGGCAGATATGTTTACAGAGCAGGATGAACAGATATTGAGTCTATTTCAATAAAGGATGCTTCATGATTGATATTGATGGATGGCAATTAATTGGATCGGTTGCTGCGATGTCGTTTACGATTGGATTTGTTGATCAAGTCCGCGTTACTTATAAAACGAAGTGTGTGCAAGGTTTGTCGTTGATTCAATGGATGGTGTTTGCCACAGCATCATTATTGTTTGTTGCATATTATGGACATCTTGAGCAATGGCTTATGTTGAGCGTGTCTGTGTTTGGGTTTTCCTGTTGTTTTGCTGTGGTGGTGATGATTTTTAAGTTTCGTAATACAGGAATCAATGATGATGAGGAGAAAAAATATGGCAATTTTTAGACCAATTGATAAAGGTGATTCAGAAGATACGCCAAAACCAATTTTTAAATCAACACAGGAAGAAAATAGTTACTATTATAATATGGTAAACCCACAAAACGGTATGCGTTATGACATTCCCATGTTAAACACCTTGGATCCTGATTATTTTTTTAAGTATGTTAACTTCATGAAAATAAAAGAAAGGTCTCCTGAAACATTTGAAAAGATGTTGATGTGGGATTAACCAGAGGTTGTAGATGAGCAATAGCAGTAAGGAAACAGTATATAAAGAGTACAAATTAGAAGGTCCTCGTAGGTTTAAAAGAAAATACGAAGAAAAACATGAAGAGGTTACAGACACTGTTATCAATACATTTCTAAAGTACTCAGGCATTTCAAGTGATGAATATGCTGAATTTGAGAAAACTTATTTGGAAAGTGTCAAAAAGGTAAAGCCAAAGTGTACAGAAAAAAGAGTTGAAGGTTTCCGAAAGGCAACTGGTTCGAATGGCTTTGTTGCTTTTTATGACTGGTATGTGTCTCAAGGACAGGCTTGTGGGTACTGCGGCATTTCTCAAGACGAGTTGTATGAACTGTTTTCAAAAGGCAAGAATAAAAAACTACCTTTAAATAATGCAGTCAAAAGATCATCTGGAACTTTAGAAATTGAAAGAAGGGACAGTGAAAATAATGAATACAGCCCTAAGAACTGCATACTAGCTTGTCCGTTATGCAATAATGCAAAAAGCAATTTAATTGATGAAGATAATTGGGTGTTACTTTTTGTTGAGCCTATGAGGGAGTATTACAAGAAATTGTTAGGCAAAGACTTAGAAAACCCTAACCCTAAAGATTAAAGCACCCTGGAGAGAATATGGCAGCAGTAGATTTATCTGATACTTTGGTTATTGGCATTACTGCTACTGCCTTGTTTGATTTAAGTGAGGCGGATAAAGCTTTCCGTGCAGCATTTAAAAAAGATAAAGAAACAGCCGTTCGAGATTATCGTGCCTACATGTTGGAGCGAGAGCATGATAGTTTAGCCGATGGGACGGGCATGCCGTTGGTTGAAGCTTTGCTTGGGCTGAATCAGTATCAGCCAGAAGATGAAGCGCCACTGGTGCAGGTTGTGGTGATGTCACGCAACAGCCCTGAAACAGGGTTGCAGGTATTACATAATATTCGTCGCAAAGGTTTG
>CAMZLX010000196.1 GCA_947311795.1 uncultured Zetaproteobacteria bacterium | reverse complement strand
GTATGGCGATTTGGTGAAAATGGGTGTCATTGACCCAACCAAAGTAACCCGTACTGCGCTTCAACATGCAGCGTCTATCGCTGGTTTGTTAATTACAACTGAAGCTATGGTTGCAGACATTCCAGAACCTGCGGCACCAGCAGCACCTGATATGGGCGGCATGGGTGGCATGGGCGGCATGGGTATGTAAGATTGCTTGCTTTGTCATGTCGAGTAGTTTGATAACCCTTTGGGAGACATCTCAACTGCGTTCGATGTGACAACAAGTTAATGCTCAAACCCTAGCAACACAAATCAAAGGCGGCTTCTTCGGAAGTCGCCTTTTTTATTGTCTTTTTTTTATTGTTCTGCCACCCTACACAAAAGTGAGGTGTATATGATATATACTGGTGGCTGCCATTGTGGTGATGTTTTGTTTGAGTTTGAAAGCTCAACCATCACTAAAGTAACACGATGTAATTGTTCGATTTGCACCCAGTCAGGGTACTTGCATATTATCGTACCCAAAAGCCGCTTTATGTTGCTCACAGCTGAAGATAATATCACAACTTATACATTTGGAACCCACACTGCTAAACACACATTCTGTAAACGCTGCGGTATTAAATCATTCTATTCCCCTCGCTCGCATCCTGATAGTTTTAGTGTCAATGCACATTGCGTAAAAAACTTGGCTACGGAAGGTTTACATATCCAACTTTTTGATGGAATAAACTGGGAAGAAAGCATAAAAACACAAAAAGAATAACATTGTTTTTATCTTGGTTTGATTGCAAAATCCACACCATGAATTTAATCGCTAATCAACTTCCCCCTTTTGACACCTTAGACCCAAAAACCAATATCCAAACCTTGGAAACCACGCTTGAGCAAGCCAAAGAGACCATTGATACCTTGGCAGCGCAACATGAAGTGACATGGGATAACTTGATGTTGCCCTTGGCAGACATTGATGAATCCATCTCTAGGCTTTGGAGCCCGGTTTCTCACCTGCATTCGGTGTGTGACAGCGAAAACATTCGCCCCGTGTATGAGCAAGGGATTCAAATTATGACCCAGTGGGGCACTTGGATTGCAGGGCATGATGGATTATTCAAAGCCATTGAAAAGCTAAGTCAAAGCGATGGTTTCAACCATTTAACCGAAGCGCAACAAACCGCCATCACCAATACATTGCGGGATTTCAAGCTGGCAGGTTCGGCTTTAGAAGGTGAGGATAAACAACGCTTTGCCGACATCAAAATGCGCTTAGCCGAACTTGGCAATACATTCTCACAACATGTTTTGGATGCCACCCAAGCATTTGAATTGCTGATTGACGAGAAAGACAAGCTCAAAGGTTTGCCAGAATCTATTATTGAAGGTGCAGCGCAACGCGCCAAAGATAATGATAAACAAGGTTACTTATTTACCCTAGACATCCCATCTTATTTGCCCTTGATGCAATACTTGGATGATTCAAGCATTCGTGAAACCATGTATAAAGCTTATGTTAGCCGCGCGTCCGAGGGTGAATTGGACAACACACCTGTGATTGATGAAATACTCGCACTACGGCAAGAGATGGCAGCCCTGCTTGGTTTTGATTCGTATGCTGATTATTCATTGGCAGATAAAATGGCATCAAGTGTGAATGAAGTTACATCATTTTTGCGTGATTTGGCTCAAAAATCGAAGGAAATGGCAAAAAATGACCTCAAAGAGCTAAAAAACTATGCAAAAGATGAATTAAACATCATCAACCTTGAAGCTTGGGATATTCCTTATGTGTCTGAAAAACTTCGCCAGTCCAAATATGCAATTTCACAAGATGATTTAAAGCCGTGGTTTCCTGAAGCGTCGGTGAAACAAGGCTTATTTAACCTCGCCGAGCAATTGTATGATATTCGCATTAAAAAAGGTGACGCACCTGTTTGGTTTGAAAGCGTTGAATATTATGATGTGTTTGATGTGAGCGGTAATAAAAAAGCAGGTTTTTATCTCGACCCCTATGCTCGCAAAGGTAAACGCGGTGGCGCTTGGATGGATGAAGCTTTGGTGGCTTGGAAGTTTGGCGATGGCAGCCTGCAACATCCTGTGGCGTATTTGGTGTGCAACTTTGATGCGCCAGTCGGCGATAAACCTGCGCTGTGGACGCATGATGAAGTTATCACCTTATTCCATGAGTTTGGGCACGGCTTGCACCACATGATGACGGCAGTGGATGTGCGTGAAGTGTCAGGCATCAATGGTGTGCCTTGGGATGCCGTGGAATTACCTAGCCAATTTATGGAAAACTTCTGCTGGGAGCGTGAAGTATTGGATTTGTTTGCCAAACATTATGAAACAGGCGAACCACTTCCCCAAGCCATGTTTGAAAAAATGACGGCAGCGAAAAACTTTCAATCTGCCATGCAAATGCTAAGACAAATTGAGTTTTCATTGTTTGATTTATTGCTCCATGCCGACTTTGACCCCCAAGGCGAAAAGTCGGTTCAAGACTTGTTGGATGAAGTCCGCGCAGAAATCGCCGTACTTACGCCACCAGCATTCAATAAATTTCAAAACAGCTTCTCACATATCTTTGCAGGTGGTTATGCCGCAGGTTATTTCAGCTACAAATGGGCGGAAGTGTTGTCCGCAGACGCATACGCTGCCTTTGAAGAAGCATCGCAAGGCGCAAGCATCATCAATCAAGATACAGCGAACAAATTCTTATCTGAATTGCTGTCTCGCGGTGGCAGCCGAGATATGATGCAAAGCTATCAAGCGTTTCGTGGCAAAGCCCCAACGGTTGATGCACTGTTAAAACATAATGGTATCTCACAGACTGAGAGCTAAATGTTGCTTCTTGCTTGACCTTGGGTAGATATATCGGCATCGTCAAACCTATTCCACTTTTATGACTTGATATGCAATAGAGTGGAATTAATGTCCACCTATAGGAGTTAATAATGAGGAACTTTGATTACTCCTATTCGGTTAGTTATGTTTTTAAAGAGATGAATCAAACAATAATCAGCAAATTGGGGCAATAAAGTGGACGAAGCGTGGAAAGCACAATCGGAAAGTCTAATTGAAGTTCAAAAAAAAGGGGGGAAATTAGAGGCCGAAATAAAAATCATATTAGGCTGGGTACATGGACGTGTAATTTATGATGATAAGCATGGTTATGATTTGCAAGTAGATAATGTTTACCCAAATTTAGAAACCCCAGAAATTATGGCTTCTGTTACGTATACAGAGCCAGATACGAAAGGCCATAGCAATGAAAATAAACTACAGTTAAAAGTAGGAGAACTTGCCCTTTTTAAAAGATCATATCCTGATTGTAAAATAATTTTGATATTAGGCGGGAGTAAAGATTCATGGCTTCCTTATGTTTTGGAAGCATTCGATTTTTTCTTTGATGAGGTAATTTGTATCTGGGACGAACAAGGTCTTAATCGGTTGCTTGAAATCAAGGATAACCCACAAAATAGCATACGCCTTAAGCATGAAGGCTACTGGAATAAAGTTCGTCAAGAATGGGATAATATCAATTATCTTAAACCAACTTTTGAACCACCCTGTGGATTATTAAGATACAAGGTAGCAGATAAAATAAGTGCACAAGACCCACCAGTTGACCACCCTGATCTTATAAATACTAGGATCGCTGCGTTATGTTTACATCGCTCGAAAAGAAAGGGCGGCAGAGAGTGGGAACACTTTCGAGCTAGAAGATGGAATGCAATTGAACAATCTAGGAGTTTTTTCAATCCATTGGAAGCTGTTGTTGAGCTAACATTAAAGGATGGTGAATTTAAGTTTAAAGGGGGCATTGCACTCGATGTCCCTGTTCCTTCATTTCATCATGATTTAGGTATGGAAAACACACTTCTTTCAGAAGACTTTATCCTTTTTTCAAAAAAGTACAACAAAAAAGTTTACATTCAGTGTAAAGCTTCAGGTGGCGGTAGAAAACAAACTGGAAAAAATATTCAAAATAGAACTAAAGAGCAAGTTACACGTGGATTACTGTATAGAAGCAATATTAAGAACGGTGAATTTGTATATGGTGAAAAAAAATATATCTGGATATCTGTGCTAGATGGAAACTGGGGAGTTAAAAAAAAATCACCCCTCAAATATATTCATATGCTTCAGACGGCTGGCTATGACCATTTTATAGGATCTGAAACCTTAGTAGACGATGATCTAAACCCTCTTCAAGGCAATAAAAACCCCTTGGCTCGGTTACTTACAGCCCTAAATTGTGAGTTAGAGTCGGAATAATACTACTCAGTTTTTACTTAGTATTACTATTGATTCTCTTACAGGTATTTTCCCAAATTTCTTCATCTGCTGGGGACTATTTCCTTTTAATCTAGTTACAAATATCGAATCAACATTAAACCCAATGTCTTCAGCAAATTTCGCAAGCAAATGATCAATAGAAACAACGACTCCTCCCCATCTAGTATTACCAACTACGAAGGCAGCCTTGCCACCAATCTTCAATAATCTAAAACATTCTTTTAAGGAGTCTTCTAGATCATCAAAGTAGCCACAAATCATATGTGGTATTTTGGGGTTGTTACCTGTCTCTAACTCCATATTCTTAATGATCTTATTAATCT
>CAMZLX010000195.1 GCA_947311795.1 uncultured Zetaproteobacteria bacterium | reverse complement strand
TTTACCTGCGAACAAGTTTTTACCATCTTTCCAAATCGATTGGTGAATATGCATTGCTGTACCATTGTCATTGTAGATAGGTTTAGGCATAAATGTCGCTGTTTTACCGTGTGCATCAGCTACATTATGTACAATGTATTTATACCATTGTGATTTATCAGCCTGTTCGATTAACTCACCAAAACGCATTGCCAATTCACATTGGCCTGCTGTTGCCACTTCATGGTGATGACATTCCATGTGGATGCCAACATCAGACATGACCAATGACATATCATTGCGCATTTCGTGAAGTGTATCCACTGGAGGCACTGGGAAGTAACCACCTTTCACTTTAGGGCGATGACCCGTGTTGCCACCTTCATAGTTTACATTGGAGTTCCAAGCTGCTTCTTCAGAATCAATGGTATAACCACAAGAACCCATTTCATTGTTATAACGCAAACCGTCAAATACGAAGAATTCAAGCTCAGGGCCGAAATACACAGTGTCTGCAATACCTGCTGATTTAATGTATTTCAATGCGCGTTGTGCAACTTGACGCGGACAACGGTTGTAGTCTTCGCCGCTGATAGGGTCAATCACTTGAGACACCAACACCAATGTTGACGCTTCAAAGAATGGATCGATACGAGCGCTTTTTGGGTCAGGGATTAAAGACATATCCGAGTTGTTGATTTCACACCAACCTTCAATGGATGAACCATCAAAAGCGAAACCCTCTACAAAACTATTCTCATTCAATTCGTGAATCGGGAATGTTACATGCTGCCATTTACCTTTGGTGTCCGTAAAACGCACATCCACGAATTCGCAGTCATTTTCTTCAACAAGGTCAAAGACCTTTTTTATTGCATCGCTCACATCTCTCTCCTTATTTTTACCATCTGCTTTTAGAAAAACAGGGTATTTCCCTCAGTATTTGCATGAAGGCTAATCTTTACACAAAGCATATCTATCCGCAATGGAAAATCATAAGTCAGCAAACAATAAACCTTCAAGCACACCTGCATCCACCGTTATCATTTCTTCAAAGCCCCAGTATTCAAACAATGCATCAACAATGGCTAACCCTGCAACAATCACATCCTCGCGCCCTGACTCTATAGCAGGAATCGCCAATCTTTCCGCATTGGTTTTGACCAACAACGCATCGCGCAACACACAGAACTCCGTTTTAGATAAACAGAAATTATTGATTTTATGCGCATCATATTCATGCATATTCAAGTGAATCGCTGCCATGGTGGTGACTGAACCTGCTGTGCCAACCATGTGTGGTGGTACATGTTTATCTTCACCCCACAACTGCTCAATATGTTGCAGATGTTTTATCGTATGTTGTTTCATTGCTTGGTATTCTTCATCTGTGGGCGGGTCACTTTTGAGATACAACTCGGTTAAACGAACCACACCCAATTTTTCACTAAAACCATCCACCAATACATCATCAAAGACCCTGTTAAATTCAGTGCTTGCACCACCAATATCAAACAACAGCATATTTGAGCTGGTCGATGTTTCCAGCACAACTTTTGCACCACTTAACGCTAAGCCTGCTTCAATATTCCCTGCAATCACTTGTATGTGCAAACCCGTTTTCACTCGCACTTGTGCAACAAATTCTGACCCATTCTTGGCTTCGCGGATCGCTGCCGTTGCCACTGCCGTCATATCTTCTGCGCAGATGTCAAAACCAGCACATACTTCCACGACCTCTTGAAATACATCCATGGCACGTTGTTTGCCCGCTTCGCTTAAACAACCTGTTTGTTGTAAGCCCTCGCCAAGGCGAGCGACACGGTGTTGATAATATATTTTTTGATAAGATTCTGCTGCAACTTCGGCAATCAACAAACGAATCGTATTAGAGCCAATATCCAATACAGCTTTTTTCATGATGTGATAGGTTTTACGTTTGCCTGATGCTCTCGCGCAAGCCTTACATAATGCGCTGCTGATTGTTCAAGAAACTGTTTTTCTTTCTCACTGAGTTCGCGCCGCTCACGCGCTGGGCTTCCCGCATAAAGGAATCCACCTTTGAGCACTTTTCCTTCAGGAACAAGCGAACCCGCTGCCAAGAAGCAACCTTCTTCCAAAACGGCATGGTCCATTACAGTTGAACCCATACCCACCAAACATTTGTTTTGAATCTCGCAGCCATGTAGAATAACACTATGCCCAATCGTGACATCATCACCAACCACACATGGCGCATCGCCACTGTTATGAATCATGGTTAAATCTTGAATATTCGTGCGCTGCCCAATTTTAATAAAATTTACGTCGCCGCGCAGTACGCTTTTGTACCATACTGATGCGTCTTCACCAATCTCAACCCGACCAATCACATCAGCACTATCAGAAATCCATGCGGTTTCTGAAATATCTGGTGAAAATGATTGGTAAGTGTATAACATTATTTAACTTGGATTACTTCAGTATCATCTTTCTTCATTGCTGCCACCGCCGTTGCACCATCCTCAATGCGCGAGCAGCGCCCATTCATCGATGCGCCTTCTGCCAAGCTTAATACCTTATATTGAACATCACCATTAAGCACACCCTTTGCGCCAATCTTCAAGCTGCTTGAGGCATACACATCGCCATTGACATCCCCGTGTAAGACAAGGTTTGGCACACTCACTTCACCCTTAATAAAAGCACCTTCACTAACAATCAGTGTGCCTTCTTTCTCCGAGCGAATATTGCCTTCAAAACGCCCATCAATACGTACAGCACCTTCAAACATTAAGTCCCCAGTAAAGACCGAGTGCGTACCAATTAATGTATCAATATGTTGAGGCTCTTTCATAGCAGTTTCCTTGATAACTTTCTTTTTTCCAAGCATTAACTTACTTTCCTTGAACGGGTATAATTTTTCTTAATACTTCTTTGCGCCTTGCGTTATAAATGACCAGCTCCAACTTAGAAGGCAGCCAAACTTCAGCCCAAGCATAGCTTTGCTGCACGAAAATATGCGACTCAATTTTATAGCGCACCTTTTCTTTCGTTAACGCCACTCTATTTCCATCACCATCCAAAGCAAATACCTCATATGTACCTTTTAAATACCTTGGGTAACTGCCCCCTTTCACAAACAATGAACTCCATATAATTTCTTGATTAGAAAGCTCTGCTTTGCCTTCTAACACATGAACACCCGTACCTTTGCGCTCATCCAAAATGCTTTTGTACATATGCAGTTGCTTGCTCACATTGACGATTTCAGTTTCTTGCAATTCAAGCTGTTCTTTTAAGCTATTTAACTGCTCATCTTTCAGTGCATTCACGGTATTCATATCTGCAAGCTCACGTTGCATTTCAATATTTTGTCGTTTGAGCTTGATGTTTTCAGGTATAATTTGTTGGAAGTTGTGAAACGGCGCATACCAAGCACCGGCCACAAATGCACTTGCGACCAACAGCAAAAACAGCAAAAACACTGTGATATACCGCGTATTAAAATTGCGTGCAGGGCCAGAGCTTTGACCATCCATAATGACAATTTGCCGAGGTTTTAACCAAAAAGACATACGTTAACCTTTATGGCCAAGCCGCATTGATGCTTAAACCAGACATTTCATCTAAGCCAAACATGACATTGGCATTTTGTACAGCCTGCCCAGATGCACCCTTGAGCAGGTTATCTATACAACTCACCACTACTGCTTCTGCTTCACTCAAAGCGACCACTCCAATTTCACACCGGTTACTGCCTTTGACCGCGCCCGTTGTAGGCAGCTTACCCAAAGGAAGTACATTTACGAATGGCTCATCTTGGTAAGCATCTGATAAAACACTGTGCCATTGCTCACATTTTTTACCATTCAAATGAATGGTACTTAACATACCTCTGGTCATAGGAATAATATGCGGGACAAACCGCACCTGCACATCTTGCCCAGTGTACGCGCCTGCCCACTCTTCCATTTCCCACGCATGCCTATGTTTGGGCAGCCCATAAGCCGCCATACTTTCATTGATTTCACAATACAATAAATCAGTTTTGGCAGCCCTGCCTGCACCCGATGTGCCAGACTTAGCATCAATGATAATGGATGACGTCTCCACAAGTTTTTGTTTGAGCAGTGGAATCAGCGGCAACAACACGGATGTTGGGTAACAACCAGGATTTGCCACAAGGTTTGTTTTGGCAACATCTTCTCTGGCATGTTCTGTTAAGCCATACACACTGCTGCCTAATAATTCAGGGAAGGGATGTTCTAAACCATAAGCATCTTGATAGTTAATTAAATTCGGATGTCTAAAGTCTGCACTTAAATCGACAACCTTTTTACCTGCATCCAATGCTTTTTTCACACTTTTGGCAGCAGCAGCATGGGGCAATGCTGTGAACACAAGCTCTACATCATGAGGCAACACATCATCTGCTTTGGCTAAGGTTTTATTTGCACTTTGACTGGCAATACTTGGCAACACTTCCGATACTTTTTTGCCAGCTTGACTGTGTGCTGCTAAATGCAGGATTTCAAAATGAGGGTGTGCATCAAGCAGACGAATCAGCTCTGCACCTGTATAACCTGTAGATCCAAGAACGGCGACTCCAATACTCATGTTATACTCCTGTTAACCCACACATACCGTGGGAAATTTATCACAACGGTATGAAAACACCACCGCCAAAAACGAAAAAGGGAGAGCAAATGCTCTCCCTTGAATGCGAAACAGAAAACGAATTAACGTTTTGAGAACTGCGGTGCACGACGTGCTTTTTTCAAGCCGTACTTCTTACGTTCTACAACACGTGCATCACGTGTTAAGTATCCTTTTTCTTTCAATTGAGGGCGAAGACCTGCGTCATATTCAAGCAATGCGCGAGCAATACCATGACGAATAGCGCCAGCTTGACCAGAAACACCACCACCATGCACATTCACACGAATGTCCAAGCGGTCAGTCAATCCAACAAGTGTTAGTGGACGAACAGCTTCTTGACGAATGATTTCGATAGGAAAAAAGTTTTCCATGTCGCGACCATTGATGCTAATTTGACCACTTCCAGCTTTAATCATCACACGCGCAATACTACGCTTGCGTCGTCCAGTTCCTCGGTACATTTCATCTGCCATTGTCTTTACCTATTCTTCCAAAATTCTTTTAGTTTACTTTTAGCTCTTGCGGAGCTTGTGCAGTGTGCGGATGTTCAGAACCAGCATACACTTTCAGTTTAAGCATTTGTTTGCGACCCAAAGGACCTTTTGGCATCATACCTTTGATTGCCAATTCAAGGATACGCTCAGGAAAACGCTCACGTTGTTTTTCCAAAGAAATCGTATGCAAACCACCAGCATAACGGCTGTGACGGTAATACATTTTTTGCATTTCTTTGTTGCCTGTAACTTTTACTTTCTCAGCATTGATGATAATCACATGATCACCACAATCTGCATGAGGGGTATACATCGGGTTGTGCTTGCCACGCAAAATGCGAGCAACTTCAGTTGATAGACGACCAAGAATCATATCTTGTGCATCTACGATATACCATTTACGTTCAATATCGCCAGGGCGAACAGTCCAAGTAGACATGTTTGATACTCCAAAAATTCAGCCTAAATAACTGAAAAAACTTCTCTCCAATTCACACAGGGCTTCTCACCTTACTGCCGAACGGGTCGCGCATTGTAGGAAACGGTTTTATAATGTCAAACACCTATATGCATTAAAAATTATATCTTCAACTTTTTGGGTTCCATCTTTCAGCTCAGAAACCCTCTTGAAAGAGTATACAATCAACACACATTAACAGGAAAGAATGCACCTCATTTATCTTTCTAAATTGATTTCTAGATAAACAGTGTAGTTCCTGACTCTGCCGCTTCTCCCAAGAATGCCGCCACACCACCAATTTCAACACCATCAATCAGTTCTTCTTTTTGAACACCCATGACATCCATAGACATTTGGCAGGCAATAAGCTGCGCGCCGCCATCCACAAGGCTGTGTAGAAGGTTGCCCGGTGTCTCCACCCCTTTATCACCCATGACCTTACGAATCATTTTAGCACCAAGACCATGCATATCCATTTTTGAAATGGACGTTAGGTGGTCAGCATCCTTAGGCAACATGGTAGAAAACATTTTATCTATAAGAGGTTTTTCTTTTAAGTGAGGCGCATCTTCTCGACGAATCACATCCAATCCCCAGAAGGTAAAGAATAGGCTCACAGAGTTACCCATAGCCAATGCACCATTAGCAATAATCATACTCGCCATCACTTTGTCTAAATCATCCGAAAAAACAACCAAGGTAAGTTTATCTTTTTGAGGTGCCGTCGTACTTGTTGGTTTTGGCAATGTTGAAACACGCTTTTTAAGCAAGACAATCACATAACCTTTTTCGGCTTTCACAGACAACACTTCATTGCCTGTTTTTTTAGCCCATGCACGAATATCACGCCCAAATGCAGGGTCGGATGCCGTAACTTCTAACAGCTCCCCACCATCCAATGCTTCCATAGCTTTGTATGTTTTCATAATTGGGCCAGGGCATTGTAGACCGACTGCATTCAACGTGTGCAACTCACCAAGTGTATCTGATGCCGCCAAAGCAGCACCCACCGCACAACTTCCACCACGCTCCACTTCAACCTCAGCAGGATCTCTAAGCTTGATATCTTCATAATCAAAAATATCAGGGTTGGCTTGTTTCTCAATTGCCCAAGCATAGGTTTTATAACCACCAGAAAGGTTGTGCACATTAGTAAAGCCATGTTGTTTTAGAATACGGTATGCCAAATAACCGCGTAACCCAATTTGGCAAAAAAGAACCGTGGGCGCATGTTTATCCAACTCATCCAAATGGTCGCGAATTTGATTTACATCAAGGTTCTTTGCTCTCGCAATAGAGCCAAAGCCAAATTCCTCAGCCGTACGCACATCTAATAATTGTAAGTTATTTTCTTTATCGGCAATCATATTGTGCAAAGCTTCCCACTCAATTAACTCGTGAGATTTATTGAGCACATTAATGCCTACATAACCTGCAATATTAACAGGGTCTTTGGCTGAGCCATAAGGTGGAGCATAGGCAAGCTCTAGTTCTGCAAGATCATGAACCTTTAAATGACCCTGAATCGCCGTGGCAATGACATCAATACGTTTATCAGCGCCATCAGCACCCACAGCTTGCGCACCCAGTATTTTTCCTTCACAAGAAAATAATAGCTTGAGCGTAATTTGCCTAGCACCAGGATAATAGCTGGCATGCGAACCACTGTGAGTGATGCAACTTTGGAAAGGGATACCCCCAGCGTTTAATTGTTTTTCATTCATACCTGTTGTGGCTGCAGCCAAATCGAATGCCTTAAGAATAGATGTGCCTTGAGTGCCACGATATTTTACCTTATTTCCAAACACGATATTGTCTGCTGCCATACGACCTTGGCGATTGGCAGGCCCTGCCAAAGGAATCAAAACCTGCTTGCCACTAATGGGCTGTGTGACCTCTATGGCATCACCAACAGCATAGATATTTTCATCACTCGTTTGTAGATATTCATTAACTTGAATGCCGCCCGTTTCACCCAAGGTTAAGTCACAAGATCGAGCAAGCGTAGTTTCTGGTCTCACCCCTATGGCCAATATAATAATATCTGCTTTAAGACGGCGACCACTGTTTAAGTATACAACAGTATGATTTTCTTGATGATCAAATTGCTCCACCATTTCGGATAAGTATAGTTCAACATTTTTATCCTTGATATGAGCATGCACAATCGCTGCCATTTCATAATCAAGCGGTGTAAGGATTTGACTTGCACCCTCAACAATAGTTGTAAATATGCCTTTATCATGAAGGTTTTCAGCAACCTCAATTCCAATAAACCCACCACCAATCACAACTGCACGACGTGGATTATGCGCTTTCATATGAGCCATAATCCTATCCAAGTCTGGGATATTTCTTAAAGAAAAAATACGCTCCGAATCAATGCCTGGCAACTTGGGATGAATGGGTGCTGCACCAGGAGATAGCAAAAGTTTATCATAACTTTCATCATACTCTTCACCCGTAACAAGGTTCTTTAGGCGCAGTTTTTTTGTTTCTCTATGGATAGATATTACTTCTGTTTTGCTGCGCACATTCACGCGGTAACGTTCTTCAAAGGCTTCTTCCGAAGTGACAAGCAACTGCTCTCTGTCCTCAATAAGACCTGACATATGATAGGGTAAACCACAGTTTGCAAAGCTGATAAAAGGCCCACGTTCAATGAGAAGAATTTCTGCTGTTTCGTCGTTGCGGCGAATGCGCGCTGAAGCAGTAGCGCCGCCAGCGACACCACCTACGATAATTGTTTTCAATGTGTACTCCGTATTCGAGACTAGATTTTGCCTCTAATTTCAAGTGTGCGGCATCCTACTTGTTTAAATATGAAAGCCACATGAAAAAAACGTGTATAATCATGGGGATTCCTTTTCTTAATCATTCATGTTCTTTCAATTCATGAATACAACTATCGAGTTTACATCCAAAGTTGGTGATTATATTTTTTTTGCGTATCCTGCGCCATAGTTATTATTTATAGATACTATTGATACATAACACACAAAGCACATATACTTAGGAGAGCCAAACATGACACAAGATGAAATGAAAGAAGAAGTTGCAAAGTCCGCCCTAACTTATGTTGTGGAAGGCTCTATTGTGGGTGTAGGCACTGGCTCAACTGCCAACAAATTTATTGATGCGCTAGCAACCATCAAAGATACCATCAAAGGCACGGTAGCAAGCTCGGAAGCGACTGCCGAGCGTTTAAGAGGGCATGGTATCCCCGTGTTTGAATTGAATGATGCGCTTACGCAAGTGAAGAAACTATCCGTGTATATTGATGGTGCAGATGAATTTGACCCGCAAAAGAATCTCACCAAAGGTGGCGGCGGTGCACTTACCCGCGAGAAAATCGTAGCTGCTGGTTCTGAAAAGTTCATTTGCATTGTAGATGAAAGCAAACAAGTTGAGTTTTTGGGTGCATTCCCGCTTCCTATTGAAGTCATTCCAATGGCTGAAGCTTTGGTGATGTCTATTGCCAACAACTTGGGCGGCAATGCCCAAGTCCGTGATGGATTCACAACAGACAATGGCAACATCATTATTGATGTCACAGGTTTAACCATCAAAGATGCACGTAAACTTGAAGATGATTTGAATGAAGTCCCGGGCGTTGTTACCAATGGTATTTTCTCCCACCAAGGCGCTGACATTGTGCTTATGGCAACCCCCAATGGCGTGGTCACAATTGATTAACAACCTTCTAGACAAAAGGGCTGCTTTCGTTACATTCACTTGATGAAAAAAATACCCGCTGCTTCTCCTCTGGACAAGGAACCCAGTTACCACAAGCTTATGCTTTCATTGGTGGCTGGTGCATTGTTCGTCATTATCAGTCAAACTTATATTGCTTCCATCAGCAACCATATCTCACTACATAACCATATTAAAGACTTAGCAACCCGTATTGAATTAGACATGAGTTTGGCACATTTATGGCTGGAAGAGAGTATCAATGGTCATGCGGAAAACACTGAAGAAGCTAAAGTTGTATCGTTATTCAAAGACATACAAACATCATTTACTCAACTAGATAAAGTGCAGCAACATCAGCACCTGTTCTTATCACATCCTGAATTGGATAAGTTGCCATCTATGCTTGAAGATACCACAAAAACAGTGTCTAAATTACAAAGTTTAGCCTACACCCGCTTAGCCCATAAAAAAACATCGGGCATTGGCAGCACATCAGACCAAAGGTTTGATGCCTTATTTAAAACATTCAACAAACAGTCTGTATCTATTCAAGAAGTGTTAAGCACATCCTTAAACAAACACTTGCAAAACCTAAGAAACCTAGAAATCATCGTTGCCTGTGTTTCTTTCTTCATCCTCATCTATGTCACCGTCCTTATATTTTCCTTCCTCAAACGGCAAGCAGTTCATTTCCAGCAATCGCTTGATCATGAGCGCAACCAACATGCCATGGAAGAACAATATCGTGGATTGATTGAACAATCACCCTTTGCCATTCAAATTGTATCTCCTGATGGAAAAATACTGCAAGTGAATCAAGCATGGAAAAAGCTTTGGAACACCTCACTTGAAGACCTAAACACTTACAATGTGCTGCAAGACAGCTTCTTACAAAACCATGACATTTATGATGACATCAAACGCGGCTTTACAGGTGAACCTATCATCACGGATGTTGTTAACCTCAACCCGAACAATAAGAACAACCCAATATCACCCTTTAGTAACCGTTTTGTGCGTATTCATCTCTATCCCGTGTTTAAACCTGACAATACACTGGATAATATTGTTCTCATTTATTCAGATGTTACCAAAACATATATGCAACAAGCTTTTCAATTGGGTCAAGCTGATATTCTCGAAGAAATTTCAAACCCCAATATCCCGCTGGATGATGTGCTCACCGATTTGATTCATTTTGTTGAGCGCATTAAACCCGATACTTATGCTTCTATATTGTTTCTGGATGAAGGTGGTCAACACCTCATTGACGGTATTGGAGCCAGATTAGATGCCGTTTACCTTGCAGGTATTGACGGCTTAACCATTGGTAAAAATATCGGCTCTTGTGGTTCTGCAGCATTCTCCAAAAGCTTGGTTATCACCGATGATATTGCGCATGACCCACGTTGGGAAAAATTTAAAGATTTTGCTCTAACATTCAATTTGCGCGCCTGTTGGTCGCAACCTATCCTTGATAGTGAGCAACGCGTATTGGGCACGTTTGCAATGTATTTCTCAGAACCGAAGCAACCCTCTGAAACGGACATTGATTTAATCAAACGCGCCAGCCATTTGACACGTAACGCCATCGTTCATAAGCGCTCCATGCAAACACTCATGACTTCCCAAGCTGCATTACAAGAAGCCCAAAAAATGGCGCACTTAGGCAACTGGGAACATGATCTTCTCAACAATAAGGTGATATGGTCAGATGAGAAATATGACATCTTCGGTGTCGACAAGGAGACATTCCAGCCTTCATATAAAGCATTCATGAGCCGCGTCCATCCCGATGACCGCAACAGGGTTGACCAAGCTTATACTGAAGCAGTCAAATCTAAACAGCCCTTTGACCAAAAGTTTCGCCTACTGCTTCCTTGCAAAACGGTTAAACATGTCCATGATAAGTGTAAAATCTTTTATGACGCACATGGAACCCCCTGCAAATCAGTTGGGACAACCCAAGACATCACCCAAATAGTCCAAGAAGAGGAAGAACGAAAACAACACCAAGAAAAAATGGAACATGTTCAACGCCTAGAAAGTTTAGGTGTGTTGGCGGGTGGTATCGCTCATGATTTCAACAATATCCTCACTGCCATTCTGGGCAATGCAGAGCTTGCACGCACCAAAATTGAACAAAGCTCTCAAGCCCAACATTACATCAAACATATTACCCAAGCTTCACAAAAAGCTGCCAACCTATGCAGGCAAATGCTCGCCTATTCAGGGAAAGGTCAATTTATCATACAGGCTACCAATCTATCTGATTTGGTGGTTGAAATGAGCCAGCTTCTAAGCGTCACGCTGCCTAAAAATGTTGTCTTGCGCTTAGACCTAAGCAAGCAGCTTCCTGCTATTGATGCTGATGTCACGCAGCTACAACAAGTTATTATGAACTTGGTCATTAATGCATCCGAGGCCATTGGTGAACATAGTGGTGCCATTTCAATCGTGACAGGTGTTGTCCGCATCGACCAAGACTATTTAGCCTCAACCTTTGTCGATGAAGAATTGGAAGAAGGCTTATATATCTACTTGGAAGTATCCGACACAGGTTGTGGCATGGATGCTGAAACCCATGCTCGCATCTTCGAGCCTTTTTTCACCACCAAATTTACTGGTCGAGGTTTAGGTATGGCTGCCATTTTAGGTATCGTTCGGGGACATGAAGGTGCAATCAAGTCATACAGCGAGCTTGGAAAAGGCACAACCTTCAAGCTTTTCTTCCCACAGTCCTCAGAGAATGCAAGCCCATTACCCTCAGCCCAAACCAAAGCTCTTGGTTGGCGTAGTAATGGCTGCGTCCTGATTGTTGATGATGAAGAAACCATCCGCGAAGTCGGCACTGACATGCTGATAGACCTTGGTTTATCCGTCAAACAAGCCTCGGATGGTTTGCAAGCCATAGAGGTCTACAAAGAATACAAGCATGATATTCACGCCGTTATTTTGGATATGACCATGCCTCACATGGGCGGTGAAGATACTTATGTGGAGCTATGCCGCATTAACCCTGATGTTCAGGTCATTCTAAGCTCTGGTTACAACGAACAAGATGCCACCAACCGCTTTGCAGGAAAAGGGCTAGCGGGCTTTCTACAAAAACCATATACATCGGATGAACTGGCTACGCAGCTCTCAAAAATACTCAACAAGACATAAAGCTTCTCTTTGCGCTAGTGTTCGCACATGCAAGTCTCTGATTTTGATTTTGAACTGCCCGAACATCTGATTGCCAAAGCACCGCTTGAACAACGCGACGGGGCAAAGCTATTACATTTAGATAGGTCTTTAACCGACAAAACCATACTCGATTTACCATCCTTGGTACAAGCCGGTGATGTGTGGGTGGTCAACGACACCAAAGTGATTCCCGCACGATTGATGGGCAAGAAACCCAGTGGCGGCAAAGTTGAAGTGCTGCTGCTTGAGCCTTTAGGACAAGACAATGTTTGGTCTGCTTGGGGAAAAGCCAATAAACCTTTAACCGTTGGCACTGTGGTGCATTTCTCAGATTCGTTTTCAGGTGAAATCATCCAGCGCGATGGTAAAAACATTGAGATTCAACTCATTGCCGATGATGTGGGGGCTGCCATTGAATCCCATGGTCACATGCCATTGCCACCTTACATCAACCGCCCTGATTCTGAAGAAGATAAACAACGGTATCAAACTGTGTTTGCCGAACACAAAGGTGCTGTTGCTGCGCCCACAGCGGGGCTACATTTAACCCCTGAGCTGATGCAAAAGATGGAAGACAAAGGTGCGACTTTTGTTCATGTCACCTTGCACGTTGGTCCAGGCACATTTCAGCCTATTCAAGTGGACAATACCAACGACCACATCATGCACGAAGAAGCGTATATCATTTCTCAGCAAGCCGCAGACACCATCAATCAAGCCAAACAAGCGGGACATCGCATTGTTGCAGTCGGCACAACAAGCTTGCGAACATTAGAAGCGGCAAGCCAAAGTGGCACACTGCAAGCAGGTAGTGCACGTACCGATATATTCATCACACCCAGCTATCAATTTAAAATGACTGATGCCCTACTCACCAACTTCCATTTGCCCAAGTCCACGCTTTTGATGTTGGTCTCTGCACTTGCAGGGCAAGATACCATCAAAGCAGCGTATCAACATGCGATTGAACACAATTATCGCTTTTATTCTTATGGCGATGCGATGTTTATTCCTTCTCAAAAACACAAGTAGCG
>CAMZLX010000194.1 GCA_947311795.1 uncultured Zetaproteobacteria bacterium | reverse complement strand
TGATGCTGATGACTGGCTGAAAGATTATGAAGCCAAAGAACGAGAACGCACAGGGCTTGCCAACTTGCGGGTGAAATATAATAAGGTGTTTGGTTATTTTATCGAAATATCCAAAGCCCAAGCGGTTTCTGCACCCCCTGAATATGTGCGCAAACAAACCTTGGTTAATGCCGAGCGATTTATTACCGATGAATTGCACACATTTGAAGCTGAAATCTTGGGTGCGAAAGATGCCGCCATGCAACGTGAAGAAACTTTGGTAGCAGAGCTTCAACAGCACATCACCAGCAAAACAGCGTTAATTCAATCGGCTGCCATGGCTGTGGCGAGTTTGGATGTTTTGACTTGCTTTGCTGACTTGGCAGTCAGCCATCAATATGTTTGCCCTGAACTCCATCAAGGTAAAATGCTTAAAATTGAAGGTGGTCGCCATCCTGTGGTGGAGCGATTCTTGGATGATGCCCCCTTTGTTGCCAACGACACACACATGGACATGAAAAAGCGGCAGTTTATGTTGCTCACGGGCCCAAATATGGGCGGGAAATCAACATATATGCGGCAAGTGGCATGGATTGTGTGGTTGGCACATGTGGGTTGTTTCGTGCCTGCGGAAGCGGCGCGAATTCCACTTACTAAACGACTGTTTACCCGCGTGGGTGCAGGCGATGAGCTGACATCAGGTCGCTCAACTTTTATGGTGGAAATGATGGAAACTGCAGCCATTCTTAATCATCTTGAACCGAAGTCTTTGGTGATTGTCGATGAAATTGGACGCGGCACGAGCACTTGGGATGGTTTGGCGATTGCATGGGCAGTGGCTGAGCGGTTGATTGATGCCAAAGATGTGTTGACCTTGTTTGCCACGCATTACCATGAGCTTACCGATTTACCTGAAACGCATCACAGTGCTTTTAACGCCTCTGTGACCGTGCGCGAATGGAAGGGTGAGGTGATTTTTATGCATCAGGTGGTGGAAGATGCCGCAGACAGGTCATACGGTATTGCTGTGGCACAACTTGCAGGTTTGCCCACCGATGTTGTGAAGTCGGCTCGCGAGCATTTGTATAGGTTGGAACATGATTCACAACTTCAATCGGAGTCGGGGAAAACACAACTGGGTTTGTTTGCAGAAGCTGAAAAACGCAAACAAGAGCAAGGTCTGAAGCGCTTGGAAGAAGTGGAAAGGATGATTGAGGAAGCGGATGTTAATAGTATGCGTCCGCTTGATGCGTTGACATTTTTGGATGAATTGAAGAAAAAACTAAACTAATTAGGGTTGGCTAAATATTAGTCAAACAAGGTGAGAAACGATGGGAAGAGCATACCAGAATAAAAAAGAAGATATGGCGAAAACCGCTGGCATGAAGACCAAGATTTATTCCAAATATGGTCGTGAAATTTATGTGTGTGCCAAAAGTGGTGGCATTGACCCTGATGGCAACTTATCCCTTCGCCGATTGATTGATAATGCCAAGAAAGACCAAGTGCCTGCGCATGTGATTAAGAATGCTTTGGACAAAGCCGAAGGCGGGGCGGGTGAAGACTTTCAACCTGCACGCTACGAAGGTTTTGGTGCTGGTGGATGCATGGTGATTGTGGATTGTTTGACAGATAACCCGAACCGTACTTTTGCTGATGTTCGCCAATGTTTTACTAAAAACAATGCCAAGCTTGGTGGCCCAGGCGCTGTAGCACATATGTTTGACCATGTTGCCGTGTTTGTCTTCAAAGGTGATGATGAAGAAGCCGTGTTGGAAGCGTTGATGATGGCAGATGTGGATGTGCAAGATATTGAGCTTGAAGATGGTATGATGACGGTTCTTGCGCCCAATACCGAGTATGGCAAGGCCAAAGATGCGTTAGCCGCAGCATTTCCAGACATTACGTTTGAAATGGATGATATTTCATACGAGCCGCAAAATTTGTGCGCTATTTCAGGGGATGATGTGGAAGACTTTAACGGGCTTGTTGCAGCTTTAAACGATTGTGATGATGTGCAAAAAGTGTATCACAATGCGGAATCAAACTAAATTTTAATAACCATACAAAATAATACCAAAGGAAGAGCCATCGAAGGACTGGCTAGAGTTGCTTAAATCATAACGTATTTTTGTGTAGCGAATACCTAGTTTGAGACCGCCTTCATTATTGTCGGATACGGCATAATTGTATTCAACGATGCCACCTGTTGCATTATCGAAGTCAAAAGCAAAATTACATCCTGTTGAAGGCGTTGCGTCAGTTGTGCAGGTGAAAGATGTGCCTGTGTGATAGGTTGCCCCAATACCAAGATTATGATGCTGCCCCATGTGGTAGTAACCGACTAGGTCATAAGGTGTTCGAGAAAAAGCTAAATAAGTATTATTTAGGAATGACCCGCTATCAACTTTGAGACCAACTGTGCCTTGCAGACCGAAGATTTCACCCAAAGGAACATATGCACCAATAGCTAACGTTAACCCGCTTCCTGCTGTGATTTTATCATCGAGGTTGATGGTGCGACCATTAATTGTGCTAACAGTATAATCCAAAATGGTATCACCACCGCGGTCATAACCAATGGAAATAACAGGATGAAATTCTGCGGAATTGGCATTAGATGAGAACAAGAAAAAAGTAAATAGTGTAATCATCGTTCTGATTGTATTTTGCATGGAATCCCCTTTAGACAAACTTTATAAAATTAACTTGGAAGATACAATAGATTTTGCGCTGCGGATTTAGGGTCTTTTGCATTTAAAACTGTGCCCATGGTGGCAACACCATGCCCTTGTAATAAGGGAAGAACATCTTGTTCAATGCCACCCAAGGCGATAACAGGTATATCAACGAGAGCAGCAAGTTTGAGAAATATCTCTGCGCCCAAAGATGGTGCGCCAGGATGAGATTGTGTGGGGAAGACAGGGGATAAAAAGCAAAAGTTTGCGCCTTGGCTTTCAGCATGTTGAAGTTCATTTTCATCATGGCATGAGGCAGAGATAAGATAATCATCACCCAACCATTGCTTCATTTGCCTGATTTCGGGAATGGACTTGGCATCCACATGCACGCCATCGGCTTCCACCGCTTGGGCAATATCCGCCTGAGTGTGAATCATCAGTCGTGCTTGATGTTGTTTGGTGAGTATTTGTAGTTTAGATGCAAGGCTTAATAGTTTCGCAGAGTCCAAATGCTTCTCGCGTAATACAACAGTATCCACGCCACCCACCAATGCTTGATTGATGCAATCCAACATGGCTTGGTGGTTGTTAAATCGTTTGCTGTCGGTGAGTAAGAGTAGCTTGATGTTGGGTTTGCCGAGCATTTAGAAGCGTTTGATAATCCACATGGGTGGCGATAATTTTTTATTACCACCCATATGCCGCTCAAAGGTGCCGTTGCCTTCATCATCATATAAATAATAGGCTGGAAAATCGCCAGCGGGCTGCACTTTAATCATCCAAACTCTGCCTGCTGACTTATACTCGGTAACTGTTGAACCATCATCGCTTTTGTAGGTGCGCACTTCAGCAGGGTCAGCTTGGCTGATTTCAGACGCAAGCTCTTTTTTGAGATCCACATCTTCAGCGAAGGCAGGTGTGGCAAGTAGTGTTATAAACAGTAATAAAAAATTAAATTTCATAATCAGCCACCTTTCTTGATGTTGTCATTGCCTGCATCCGTGGAATCACAGCTTGATGTTCAGGGTGATGTTGGTATGCATTTAAGCCATCTATATTGGCAAAGGTGGAATACAATACCACATCCGCAGCGGCTTCGCTGCCGCTAAAATCAATGCCAACTTCAATATCGATAATACTAGGCACTTGTCCTTTTAACCGTTCAAGCATGGCTTTTACTTTTATAGCATCGGCTTTATCTTTTAATGTCCACATGACAATATGTTTTATCATTTTTTTATTACCTTAGTTATCAATATCAATTTGAATCAAACCATTCTGAACGCGCACTTCAAAGACTTCAATGGCTTCATATGCAGGTGGGGTAAGTGCTTCGCCGTTTAAAATGCAAAACCGTGCACCGTGGCGCGGGCAAATAATTTCATCACCATCTAACTCGCCGCTGGCAAGCTCGCCATTATCGTGTGAACACCTATCTTCAATGGCATAAAAACCTTGGCTAAGATGAAAAATAGCAACTTTACCAGCATCCGTGTCTACCACGATGCGTTTACCTTGAGGGCAATCCGTTACAGCAGCTACACCAATCCATTCAGCCATTATAATGCACCATCCAAGAAAATAAACTCATCCCAAATAGCTGTTGGATTTCTTTCCATATCACGAAATTTGAGGTTGTGTTGCTTAGGAACCATACGTGTGGCGCGACCAAATGAGTCATCTTGCACTTCTTTGTCGCAATGGGAGGAAAGAATCAGCATGTCCTCACCAATTAAAATATCACAAATATAATATTCATCATCAAGGTAGCGAACTTTGCGCCCAACCAAGGCTTGCAAGGCATCGGGGTTAGAAAATAGTGCTTGTAATTGTAATTGGCTCATAGGTTTCCCCCTAGCTACTATGGCTAGTCTAAGAAACATGGTATTATGCGTCAAATGATTAAAGTCATGGTTTTTAAGGAGAACTCATTTGTTTGATTTGCAACAGCTTTCAGATTGGATAGGGAATAGCGACAGTTCACGCTGGTTGGTGGCGTTGGGTATTTTGTTTCTTACGGTAGTGATTCGCCGCTATTTGATTCGTTGGCTGCATAAGATTAGCCAAGCCGTCACCAAGCGCACAGAAACAACATTGGATGATGCCCTGCTTGCTGCGGCGGAAAAACCATTAAGCTGGCTTATTCTATTGTTTGGCATGTGGGCTGCAATTATGATTTTGCAACCTTCATCCGATGTGCTGCCTATTTTGGATATGGCTGAAAAAGCAGGGCGCATGGTGAGCATTGCTTTAATTATTTGGTTCTTGTGGCGTTTGATTGATGGGTTATCAACCTATGCACTATCCAGAGCCAAAGATACGGATTCATCTTTGGATGACCAACTTGTGCCATTCATTTCCAAAACTTTAAAGCTGTTCCTTGTGGTCACGGGTGTATTGGTGGTGGCGCAGAATATGGGATACTCCATATCCGGTTTGATTGCATCACTTGGTATTGGCGGTATTGCGGTGGCAATGGCAGCCAAAGACACCATTGCCAACTTGTTTGGCTCGGTGATGCTGTTGATTGACCGCCCATTTGTGGTGGGTGATTGGATAAAAACTTCAGAATTTGAAGGTGTGGTTGAAGAAATTGGTTTCCGCTCCACGCGCATCCGCACATTTGCCCAGACCTTGGTGAATGTGCCCAACTCTATGCTTGCCAATATGGTGATTGATAATATTGATGCGCGATCCAAGCGCCGAATCAAGATGCGTATTGGGATTACCTATGCCACATCTACGGAGCAAATGCAGAAGGCAGTGGAGGGTATTGAAGATATTCTCAAAATGCACCCTGGCGTTGACCAAGACTTTTCATTGGTGAAGTTTGATAATTTTGATGATTCAGCGCTTTCGATTTTCTTGTATTATTTTAGTAAGGATAAAAACTGGTCGGTCTATCTTCAGGTCAGACAAGAAGTGAATTTACAAATCATGCAACTTTTGGAATCACTTGATTTAGAATTCGCTTTCCCAAGTCAGTCGCTCTATATCGAGCAGATACCTGAGAAAACATGAGTGTTTTATTGTTCAAACTTCGAGGTGTGGAAGAAGACGAAGCCGAAGAAGTTCGCGCACTCTTGAGCGAGCATGACATTGATTTTTATGAAACATCCAATGGGCGATGGGGCTTGGGTTATGCTGCGGTATGGTTGCCCGATGAAACAAAGCTTGAAGAGGCTGAAACCTTGATTGCAAAATACCAGCAACATCGCTTTGAGCAAGCTCGTCAATCGTATATTGAGCTTTGTGCCAACGGTCAGCAAGCCACGATGTGGCAGCGGTTTAAAACATACCCTATGCAAGTGGTATTGGCTGTGATGGGTATTATTATTGTGGGTTTGTTTGCATTAACCCCATTTGTATTTTTGTGAGTTTAGATATGAAAAATGATATACAAGTTGATGTTGAAGTAGAATATTTAGAGGCTCAGTCTCGGGATAGTGAGTATGTGTTTGCCTATCATATTCGTATCCGAAATGAGGGTGAACAAGCTGTACAACTTTTAACACGAAAGTGGCTTATCACAGATGCAGATGGTAACAAAACTGAAGTGCAAGGTGCGGGTGTGATTGGTGAGCAGCCTGTGATTCAGCCGCAGGGCGAACATCAATACAGCAGTTTCTCAGTGCTAAAAACACCTGTGGGTTGTATGCAAGGTTCTTATCAAATGAAGGCTGATGATGGTAGCTTGTTTGAAGCTGATATTCCGATGTTTACCTTGGCTGTGCGTAAGCTGCTACAATAGTTAAGCTTCTTTTTTGCGCCAAGTGTATAAGCCAAACTTATAATAACCACGTACATTATGCAGGCGGTAGTCTAGGTCTTGTTTGATGGGAATCACCACGCCTTCAAGTTGTTTTTCAATGTAGGGTGCAAGCACAGCACCGCCACCACCCGTAATCATAATCGCATCAATATCCCAATCATCTGCCCAGACTGTGTTGGCATCCGTGGCGATGGCAGTAGCGAGTTGTTTAAATGCTTTTTCAGTGATGGGTTTAAGGTCATAAGACTTGCCACGAATTTTGATGCTTCCTGAATCCACTGCCTCAAACAAACGGTAAATTTCCACATCAATATTGGATGCTTCTTTGAGCTTGGCACCTATTTTGGCAAAGGCTTTGGATATGCCGTTTTTTGTGGTCAGGCTTCCGCGTTCTGAATAACGACCTTTATCCGAAATCGTGTAGTCTGTGGTGCGAAAACCAACATCAATAATGCCAATTTTATCGGTTGCAAAACGTTGACTTTTTGGAATGCCCGTTGTGCTTAATAATCTATCCATCACTGTACCGATAGGTTGAGGAAGCACACGAACATCTTCCACAGTAATATTCATTTCCGTTGTTGTGCCATCGTGATGTACGGATGTGAAAACATGTTTATCTTTCAGCATTTCTGCCAATATTTCTTTGTATTGACGGTAGTGACCAATGGGCAAGCCAACCACAAGTTTGATGGTTTGTTCAGGCTCATGCAGCAGTTTACTCAACACACCCAGAGCAAGAATTTTACTTGAAGAAGAAATGAATTGATTTTGGTCTAAGGTAAATGAGCGGCTAGAACTTTGACGCTCAGCAAGCTCACCTACAAAATAAGGGGTATCATCGATTTCGATTTGGATATGTTCTTCATGTGAATTTTCGCCCAACAAACTTTCTCGAAACTGTAGGTCAACAGCTTCACCATATACGGACTTAAAAATGAGAAAATCCTTGCCGTCTGTAGCTTTGGTAAAACCAAATCCGATATCAATCGCAATGACTGTGTCTATCATATTGCCTGCTCCCTACCCACTTATATGTAGCATAAGTTAGATAAGCAAGGGTAGTTGTCAATGTTATAGATGGATAAAATTTAGGGTTAAATCTCATATTTTCTCAATTCATCAATACGTTTGGATTCAATGATGAGTAATGTTTTGGCTTCCTCTTTATCCTTGTCACTTAATGGAAAGGTTTCGGGCATATCATGAAGTGCATCACGTAAGCTGTGAATAGCCATTTGCGCGCGTTTGTGGTCGTGGCTGCCTTCTTCAAGGTTATGCATAATACTTTCAAGTTCATTGAGGACTTTTTCTAGAGGCTGTTCTTGTTCAGTGCGCATGGTTTTTTGTTTTGGCTCATCTATGGGTTCGGTTGTTTTATCCAACAGATTGGATTCTTGCGTTGCAAACAATGATGAAAATGTCTGGCTAGGATTTGTTTTTTTAAGTTGTTTGCTTGAAATAGTTGTTTGTGTACGTTGCTTAATTTTCATATTTTCCTCTCGTTATGCCGCAACTGCAACGTTGCTATTTTGATATTCTTTAAGTTTATTGCGTAATGTTCGGATGCTTATGCCGAGGAGTTTGGCTGCCTCAGTTCTATTGTTTTGTACATGGTGTAATGTTTGCTCAATAAGTGCGCGTTCCATGTTGCGAATACTCATGCCCGCTTGAACATCCAGTTTTTGTTCTGTTTCAATAGGTGGTGTTTGTTCGGCAATAAGACCACTCAGCCCTAAATGTTGGGGCAAGATTTGACCATCTGATGCCATTAAAAATGAGCGATGCATGCAGTTTTCAAGTTCACGAACATTACCTTCCCAAGAATGTAAGATGAGCGACTTTAAAGCGATATCATGTAATGTTGGTTTAGGTTTGTTATACATGGTCGCAAAGTGAGATAAGAAGTGTTCCGCCAATGGTTTGATATCATTTAACCGAGAACGAAGTGTTGGTAATACAATAGTTACAACATTTAAGCGGTAATATAAATCTTGTCTAAATTTTCCATCGGCAACGGTTTGTTTAAGATTTCGGTTGCTGGTCGCGATAATACGCACATCCACTTTTATAGGCTTGCTGCCCCCAAGCCTATCCACTTCTCCTTCTTGCAAGACACGAAGGAGTTTGGCTTGAAGGTGCAAAGGCATTTCAGTGATTTCATCAAGAAGAAGTGTGCCTTGATGTGCTATCTCAAACTTACCTGGTTTGGCTTTGTCGGCTCCCGTAAATGCACCTTTTTCAAAGCCAAAAAGTTCGGACTCAAGCATGTTCTCAGGGATTGCAGCGCAGTTTATCGCAACAAAAGCATTATCTTTTCGCCCTGAACATTGATAAATATAGCGTGACATACGCTCTTTGCCTGTGCCTGATTCACCGACAACAAAAACAGATGCATTGCTTGGTGCAATCAATGCAACGTGATCAAGCAAGCGGCGAGTTTCAATATCTTCAGTGACAAAAATATCAGAGCCTTTTTGTTGTTGTTTTGATGTCTGCATCAGTGCTGTCTGATGCCCTGATTTGCGTACGTAAATTTCAAATATTTCATCGGGGCAAGGCAGTGTGCGATAATCCATGATGCCTAAGTCCATTAAATCTTGGGCACGCTCAGCATGGGTATATTCAGATAAAACGACGATATTGGCTTGGGGTTGTTGTTTGAAAATACGATGTACCAAACCTGTGATAGCAACATCATCCCAAATGAATAAAAGGCTAAATTGTTCAATCATTTCATCATGCCATTGCATGACCACTTCAACAGGTGTGTCGGGCAGTAGCGTGCCCAATTGAATTTGCACATCAGAGATACAAGTCATGGGAAAGCCAACCAATGCGATGTTATGTTTTTTGTTCATAGGCTATTCTCCAACAATTGATTTGCCTGACGTTCGGCTAAGGTGAGTGCTGCCATAGATGTATAGATGCCACCGTCAGGATTGTTTTTTAAGGCAGTTAGTCGGGTTGTCGCTTGTTTCCATTTTCCATTTTTAAGTTGGCAGATGCTGTATCGGTATATCCAAATAGGGGTGCGTAAAGTTTCAGGAACTTTGCTGTATAACGATTCTGCTTTAGGGAACTCACCTGCTTTGAATCTTGCATGAGCTTCGTTGAGAATACCGCTTTCTTTGTTCGCAGTACCTAAAGATGTGTATTGAGCCCAAGCAAATGCTGCCATGTGCCAACGCTTTAAAGCTTGTTCCGTTTTTGCGCGCGTTTGCCAATATATAGCACGCGTATCATAAGTTATGTCTGTAACCTGTATTGAGTCCAAAGTATGTGATGTTAGGCTATAAGCTTTGTCTTTTAGCTGAATCCGCGCAACAATCAAAAGCATTTCAGGGCGATATATTGAGTATTCATGCTGGTCTAGCCAGCTCATAATGCGTTGAACACTTTGGGCATCACCACGGTCAAACCAAAGCTTTGCTTGTTCGAGTGTTAATTTTTCACGCCAAAGGTCACTTTTCGCATGGGTTAACAATAGTTGAAGAAGTTGGGAAGATGCAGTGTATTGCATGGTTAAGCGAAAGCTTTGTGCAATGCTTAAGTAAAGCGGTTTGGCTTTTTCTAGGGCTGGACGGAACTGTGCAAAACGCTGCCAAATACGCGTTGTGTTTTTCCAGTCTTTCATCTTAATATGGTGTTGGATACTTTCTAGAAAAGTGTTTCGACCACCTTCCAAAGCTTGATTTCTTAAGTTTGGATGGATGGATTTGAAAACGAGCGAATACTTTTCTAGGGCGGCATACTCAGATTGTTTTGGGCTATGCTCTGCATCAAGGGTAGCAACTTTATGCCAAAGGCGAGCTTCCAATAAAAGTGCCTCATCTTCCACTTGGGACATTTGATTGTTGTTGGCAATACGTTTGAGCGCGATAATGGCAGGTTTGATTGCAGAATACTCTTGTTGGCTCTCAATTTGGAGCATCATTTTGCGCATAAATGCTTGTTTACCAATAATGGTATCCGCCTGAGCCTCAGCGATTAAACTATATGCTTTAATCACAGCATTTTTGTTTGGTTTTGGTTGCAGTAAAAGTAAGTCGGCATGTAATAAACGTATTTCAGGTGTGTGAGGACTTGTTTTGTATAAGGATAGGAAATGGTTAGCTTGGGTTAAAGCTTCTGTAAACTGCCCTTCAATGCGTAATAAGTGAATGTAGCGCGAGAAAATGCTGGGTTGTTCCGTGATGAGGTTGGGTTGCTTTTTAAAGATAGGCTCAAGTGCTTTGAACGCCACATCAAAACGCCCTTCAGCATAATCAACAAGTGATGTCCATATGCGTACTTCACGACCTTGGCTAGAATTTACAGGAAAAGCAATGGCAAAACGTAAGAAGTTTGTACGTGCCTCTGCATAGTTTTTATGAATGAAATAAATTTTACCAAGGGTTAACCAACTTTTTGTTGTTTCTGGACTTTGCGGAAAACGATTTTGTAAATCCAGAATATAAGATTGGGTTTCTTCGAGATTATTCTGACTCCAGTAAAGATCAATAATCTGCCATATTAAGCTGGGTTCATCCGCATGCTCTGGGAATTCGCGCATAAAAGACTGAAGGGCATCCACAGCTGGTTGAACATCTTCATAGTGCTTTGCTTTGACCATAATTAACTGCGCTTGAATAATGAGTTCTAATAACTTTTTGCGCTCTTGGTTTTTTAAATTAGCTTCTTTGAGAAGTAAGTATGCTGTAGTCACAGCCTGCTCAGGTTTACCCTGATTGAGGTATGTTTGAATGGCTTGCGCTCTGTCTCCCGTAGCCAAGCTTGCGGAGAAAAAAGTAAATAGTGTTAGAAGTATGGCAACGACTCTTCCTAGCATATATTAGACTACGCAAGATTGATGCCGCTTTAAGTGATATATATCTGATTAGGCTGGTGTTAGCCCTTTTTTCTTAATCTTTTCAACTAGCGTTGTTCGGTTCATAGATAAGAATTTTGCAGCTTGATTTTTGTTCCAACCAAAACGCTCAAGCGCACTGGTGATGAGGTGACTTTCAAATTCATCAACAATTCCTTTGAAGTCAATGTTATCGTGTTGTTCAACATCAATACTGTAACCCTGTGCGGCACGTTCTGCGGTATCTAACATCCTAGATGGTAGGTCTTCAACGTCAATAACACCACTTCGTTTGAGGGTCGTAACACGTTCAACAAGATTTTGTAATTCACGCACATTTCCTGGCCAATTGTAGCGTAACAATACATCTTTGCACCGGTCAGACATGCCATTTATTTGACTGTTTTTAAGTTTGTTAAAGTTGTTTAAGAAGTGTTCTGTCAATATGATGACATCTTCACCACGTTGACTCAGTGAGGGTAATATTAGGGGAATGACATTGAGCCTATAAAATAAGTCTTGCCTAAATCGACCCGCTTGGATTTCTTCTTCGAGGTCTCGATGGGTCGCAGCAATCACGCGAACATCAATATGAATACTTTGGTGGCTGCCGACAGGTTCAAATGTGCGTTCTTGTAAAACACGCAGGAGTTTAACCTGAAGCTTGGGGCTCATATCGCCAATTTCATCTAAGAAAATTGTGCCGCCATTGGCAACTTCAAAGCGCCCAGCACGTGCACGAACGGCTCCAGTGAATGCGCCTTTTACATGTCCAAAAAGTTCAGATTCTAAAAGCTCTTCGGGAATAGCACCGCAGTTGATAGAGACAAAAGGTTTGTCAGCGCGATTTCCAGACTGATGCAGCATGTTGGCAAGCACTTCTTTGCCCGTGCCAGATTCACCCGTGATAAGTACGGTACTGTCGGAGTCGCCAAGAAGTAAGGCTGTATCACGTAAACGTTTAATGCTATCGCATTGACCGATAAGCCCGTGTTTGTTTTTGTTGGTTCGCACTTCTTTTTTTAGTGTTTCATTTTCTTGTTTGAGCTGACGTTTTTTAATCAGTTCTTGTACACGTACCACGAGTTCACTGGGATCAAATGGTTTTTTAAGAAAGTCGTCGGCACCAAGTTCAATAGCTTGTACCGCAGAGTTCACTTCAGAATAACCCGTAATAAGAATAATACCCATGTCTGGGTCAGTTTCTTTGAACTGCTTGAGTAAATCCAAACCGCTACCATCGGGTAAACGTATATCAAGGATAGCAATATCAAATTTTGCATTTTCCATCGCATCTTTGGCACGCATCGCATTGGCAGCAGTCGAAACATGATAGTTGGATAACTCTAGTGTTTCTTGCATGGTAAGACGCAGTTCTTCTTCATCATCCACCAATAACAGATATGCAGTTTGTTTCATAAGAGGAACCTCATAGTCTTGATGGTCAAAACTATGACGCCATTAAAATAGATTGGCAAGCATACGTTGGTATTTTGACGATATATGCCTGAGTTGTTGCCGTTAGGTTATAAAAAAGCCGCCCTGAAAAGGGCGGCTTAGAATATAGTTCAAGTAAAATTATTTAATTTGCGATAATAAATCAGGGTTTTTAACAAGGTTGCGAACACCATGTGCGTGGTCTTCTTTAAAGTCGTTACCTTTACACCATTCACCTACTGTTTCGATGTTCACTTTCATCACTTTAGGGCGAACACTCCACGATACTTGGAATGGTGAACCACTTTCATTATATCCAGGACCCGTGGTAGAGCCTTCATATGCAACAGGTGTACCTGTGTTGTTTGGAATGTTTAGTGCTTGATAGTATTCGCCTACTTTACCGTATTTGGTCAACTTTCCGAAGTCCGCAGCGTGTTTATCATTCACAACTGTGTAAACTTGTGTTTCAACACGAAGTTGTGGGTTTTTAATCGCATCGCTCAAGCAAGAGCCAAGGGTTGGCCCAGGTTTAACTTGTGCAGTGGTATGAACATAATGAACTTCGATGGTGTCACCCGGTAGCAAATGGCTGTGTGAACTTGGGCAGATGTCATGTTTGGTTGCTTTGAGTTCTGCATGACTATAATGTGAAATATCAGCGCGGTAGCCACTTTGATAACCTTCACCATTACCGTTGCCTGCATACATGGTGAATTCGCCGCCTTTATGCTCTGCATTTTTATGGAAATGGATATTGCATAGGTTCATTTCAGTATAAGCAGGCGCAGTGCTAAACATGCGCGCATTGTTACCCGCAGGGCTGTCAATATCACGTGGTGACTGAGGGCCAAACCCTTTGCCTTGGGTGTTTTTAGCCAGTGCAGCACGCTGTTTGGCAACCACACTATCGGCAACAGCTTTGTGCCCGTGTGCGCCGTCTTCGTGATGACCGTGGTCGCTTGCAAATGCAGGTGTAGCTAACATTGCGCTTAAAGCAAGCGCAGTTGTAATATGTTTCATAATAAAGACTCCCTCCCAGAAGTTAGATTGTATTTTGATTGAAAAAAGGAATAGACCTATTTCCAATATGTGCAATTCTTAACACATGTTTTTTGTTGCGCAAGCAGTTTGATTAGCGCCCTTTAAATTGTTTTATTTTACGCCTATCGCGTTTGTCTGGGCGTTTGTCGGGGGATGGTGCGAAATAGCTCTGGAATCTACGTTGTTCGCTTTTCTCATCGCGATATTTCACACTTTCAGGTGTTTCATCATATAAACTTTGGGCAATTTTGGCAGAACCGCGTTTATCGGCTAAACCTGTGATGATAACTGTGAAGGTTTCGTGCTCTTTCTGAATAAATACTTCATCACCACTTTGTACTAACTTGGAAGGTTTGCAGCGCACACCGTTGATGCTGATATGCCCACCTTTGACAGCTTCACTTGCAAGCTTGCGCATTTTGTAAAAGCGGGCAGCCCAAAGCCACTTATCAATTCGAACACTCATGTGATGAAGTCTATAGCAAGTCACCTTTACTTGTCATTCCCGCGAAGGCGGGAATCCATTTTTTGGGAACCTTATTTTATTATGTATGGACTCCCGCCTTCGCGGGAGTGACGGTATATACCCTATTCCGAAGTAAAAAAGATGTCGCCGAAATAGGTAGTGGCGGAAAGCCCTGCATTATCCGTGTCGGTCATAATGGCGATGGCATCAATGTATTGTTCGTCTTTGCCGACTATATTTTTTAAATCCTCTTTGATGTTGCGTTTATAGTGCTGCCACACGCCAAGGTTTTCCATGCCTGAGTCCACTGCATACATGGTAGCATTGGATGTGAATGGGTTATCCCACTTCTCGCCTGTGTGATGCGATGATGACCACACATAATTGAGGGCAATGGTTTTCCAAAAAAAGAAACCGCCATCAACCACGATATAAATCCTAGCCACAAAATCATCACCAGCTTTTTCATTTTCATTGATATTGGGGAAAAAGGATGAAGTTTTCCACGACCAATTGAGGTATGGCGTTTTATTTAAATCAATGCGCTGTTCACGGAATAATCCCGATGCACCTTGATTGCTTTCAGCTTTGAGCACTTGCTGTTTGATTTGTTCATCAAAAACAAAACTGTATTGGGTTTTACCTTCAAATTCTTTTTCTTCCCATCCACTGAGTGAGCCTTGAGAAAATTCACCCATGTGAAGCGTTGTTGCATTGGCAAGCGAAGATGAAACAAGTGCAATCAGTGTTGCACATACAATTTTAAACATAAAAACTCCAAGATAAGTATTGCGG
>CAMZLX010000193.1 GCA_947311795.1 uncultured Zetaproteobacteria bacterium | reverse complement strand
TCCAAAGCCGAGCGCGCTTGCTGCGCATCCACCAAGGGCATATTCAATTCAGTTGGGTTTGCCACCGCATCTTGAATGGCTTTGCGGGTAATTTGGTTAAAGGTTATGCGCGAAACTTTTTTACCTTTGAGTTTGCCGCGTTTTTCCATTTCATCGGCAACATGCCAAGCAATGGCTTCCCCTTCCCTGTCCAAATCGCTTGCGAGAATAAGTTCATCAGCTTTTTTGAGTGCTTTTTCAATATCGGATAAGCGTTTGCGTTTGTCTTCAATCACTTCGTATTTTAAGGCAAAATTATTATCAACATCCACTGAGCCATCTTTCTTAGGAAAGGCGCGAACATGCCCATAAGAGGCAAGCACTTTATAACCTTTACCCAGATATTTTTCGATTGTTTTGGCTTTTGCTGGAGATTCCACCACGACTACTGCACTCACGCTATCTCCTTGTAAAACTTAACTTAATGTATAACGACTGCCCGGAAGTTTTTCTATGATTCCACCCAGTTCGAGGGCGAGCAAGATGGTAGAAAGCGCAGGCACGGTCAAGCCGCAATCTTCTGCCAGCGCATCCACATGTTTAATTTCAGCTTGCAAAAGTGTGATAATTTTTGCTTCAGTCGCATTGGATGGTTCATAGGTTTTTGCTAATTTTTGTTCGCCTTGCCAACCCATATTTTGTAAAACATCTTGCGCATCAGTCGCCAAAATCGCCCCATCCTGAATCAATTGATGGCAACCAGCATGTACATCATTCAATACAGAGCCGGGCACTGCAAACACTTCGCGCCCATAGTTCAATGCTTGCCGAGCAGTAATCAATGAGCCCGATTTCAGCCCACCTTCCACCACAACCAAGCCATGCGATAAACTTGCAATAATGCGATTTCGTTGCGGAAAATAGCTAGGGTGCGCTTCTTTATCGGGTGCATATTCACTCATCACACAGCCTTGTTCTGCCAATGCTTCAATTTGTTTTTGTTGTTGTGGGCTGCCTGCATTCAGCCCATAACCCAGCACAGCAATACCTGCACTTTGTGCATCCAACGAGCCACCATGCGCTGCTGAATCAATGCCCGGTGCCATACCGCTAACCACAACCACACCTTGCTTGGAGACATACGATGACCAACGGCGTGTAATCAGTTTACCTTCAGCACTTGCTTTGCGCGCACCCACCATACCCAACATTTTATCCGCTTGAAGACAGTCCAACTGCCCTTTGATATATAAGAATAGTGGCGCATCCACACAGCTACGAAACTGAGAAGGGAAAACATCATCATCAGGACAAATAACATGAATGTGCTGGTCTTCGCACTGCTGAACAAGCGCATCAATTTGTTTCGTGATGGTATCCGATTGTGCAGCTGCAAGTGCCTTGACCATTTTCGGACCAACGCCTTCAACCGCTAACCAACCTTGTTTATCTTGCTGCCAAATATTTGCAACAGAACCAAATGTTTCAATCAGTTGACGGGCAATCACCACACCAACACCTGCAACCATACTTAGACGCAGGCAATCATGTGCAAAGCGGCTTATCAAAGTAGTTTATTTCTTAGATATGGGTTGGATTAAATCTTTAATATGAATCGCTGATGATGATTTGGTAATCAAAGCAATCGAAGCTTTTTCTTGCGCTGCAATCACGATGATTTCACCAATTTTTTCTTCAGGTAACGCACGGTAAGTTTTTTCTTGGTAAACCTTATCCAAAACCAGCTTCCCAGGTCGGTACACACCAAGCACTGAGCCTGCTCTAAGCCCATCGTCAGAACCTACATCAACACCAATAACCTGCCCTTGCCCCGCTTCTACCGTGTTGCCACGAATGTATGTGACATGCCCAAATACAGGTTGGTCTGGATACTCAAGTTTCACATTGTAATCTGCAGGCAATGTCCGTTTTAATCTGTCGGTACGCCCAATTTCTTCAAATGCTTGAATAATTGTACCACGAAAAACACCAGCTTCCTCTGAAGTGACCTCAACTGTACCCAAATGATTCACCAAATAACCCACCAGCTCTTTATCACCAAGGTCATTTAATGCGTAAATAGGATCCCCTGTGCGGAAAATATTAAATGTGTCACCAGGTTTTGCACGAACATCCAAAGACAAATAAACCTTGTCATTTGCCCCATAATTTAGGCGCTCATCTTCAGAATCAAGAATATGACCCACACCTTCAACAGCTTTCGGGTCAATAAAATCTTGCCTTGCTAGTGCCGTCACCAATACTTTGGTATCAATTTTCTTTTCACTTCGTTCCGCTGGTTTATAAATAATTTTCGGTTCTAACTTCACAACAGCCCGTTTAGGCTCTGTTCTTTTCACAACTTTTTCCGACTGTTTAAACTTCAACCATAACTCATTACCTGGATAAATAAGGTCAGGGTTAGAGACATAAAGGTTCTGCTCCCAAATTTTTAACCATTTTTCAGGGTCCGCAAAATATTCTTGGGCAATATCCCAAAGTGTGTCCCCTTTTTTAACAATATAAGGCTGAGGAAATGGTTTCACCAAATCAGTTTCGCCAACCTTTCCAGGCATTAAAAATGCATCGGCTGATACTTGAAATGGTACGATAAATGCTAACAACAATAAGACTTTCAATTGAAGTTTCATGTGAATACTCCTGCGTAACTTTTGATAAAACATAAGATATTTAGCAAAATTGTGGCAGATAGTTCTATGAACCGCAACTTTTCTTAAAAGTTTATCAGCCCTTCGATGTCAGCTAGCCACGGTAGGTATTCCAAAAGTATAGCTGAAACTTGCGAAAAGCTGCCCAAGAAAATCATCGCGCCCACAGCCATTAACAATATACCCGAGATAATTTCTACAGTGTGTAAGTGGTGTTTAAATTTTTGTGACCAGTTTAAAAATGCATTGGTGGCAAAAGCGGCTAGAAGGAAGGGCACGCCCAAACCTATGGAGTACATGACCAACAGCATCATTCCTTCGCCTACTTGCCCTTGCATACCCGCCATGGCGAGAATAGCGCCCAAAATCGGGCCTATGCATGGTGTCCAGCCAAACGCAAATGCTGAACCCAACATCAATGCGCCTAAACCATTAGTACCTTTAACATTCTGTGTATCCAACCTTGCTTCCATCAATAAAAAAGGAATACGAATAAGACCCGTATAATGCAGCCCAAAAACAAAAATAATCACACCTGCAACTTTACCCAATATTGCCATGTTTGAGAGCAACCATTGCCCAATAAATGATGCTGATGCGCCCAAAGCAATAAACACCAAACTGAATCCGAGCACAAACCATAACGATTGTATCATGGCAGTGCGGCGGACTTTCGCTGCATCAATATTATCTTCATCACGTAACGCATCCACAGACACGCCACTGATAAATGATAAATATGCAGGCACCAAAGGGAGAACGCAGGGTGACAAAAACGATAATAAACCGGCGGCAAATGCACCCAACATAGAAATTTCAGACATGATTAAACCTCATTTTATACGCTTGGTCGCAAGCCTAAACGCTTTCTTACGCCTTGGCTTGTAGTTTGATGGCTACAAACTTTTACAAATCTCTTAATTGCTTGCGTACCGCCAAAACGTGACGTGCTGTCATGGATAATCCAGACACGCGCATAGCCAAAAATGTTTTTGTCCATGCCGTGTTTGCTGCTAACTCGCCACACACGGTAATCGGAATATGCTGTTGGTTGGCTGCATCCACTGCCATTTGAATCAAGCGTTTAATCGCCTCATGATTGGCATCGTAGAGATAACCAACATGCTCATCTGAACGGTCAACCGCCAAACCATATTGTACCAAATCATTGCTTCCGATTGAGAAGAAATCAGAAACTTTTGCCAAATCATCCGCAATTAAGGCGGCGGCGGGTACTTCAATCATGCAACCCAAAGCAATATTTTGCTGAATATTCAATTCAAGCTTGGCTTCTTCTAGCAAGGTGCGAACCGCCTGCATTTCTTCCACGGACACCACCATAGGCACCAAGATTGAAATTTCGGATGTATGACCACAACCTACAATTGCCCTTAATTGCGCCTTTAAAATCTCTGGTCTGCGCAATAACATACGTACACCACGCAAGCCAAGCGCAGGGTTTTCACCATCGTAGTCACCAAATAAGGTCTGCACATGCGCAAGTTTATCTGCCCCTACATCCAACAGACGAAAGGTCACTGGCTTATCGCCCATGCCTTGAACAATCTTCTTATAATATGCTGCCTGCTCAGCTTCGCTGGGTAACGTATCCGACTGCATAAATAAAAACTCTGTGCGGAATAAACCAATCCCATCCACACCATATTGCAAAGCAATATCCACTTCTTCTTCAAACTCAATATTGGCGAGCAATGGCAAATAAAAACCATCTCGACTATGCGATGATTGCGTTGCATAAGCCTGCAATGCATCACGCTTTTTATCCAAATCATGCTGTTGCGTTTCATACGCCAAACATTCATCAGGACTAGGGTTGATTACCCATGTATTTTCTTCGGCATTTAGCAGTAAAATATCGCCATCTTCGGCTTGTTCAAACAATCCCTGTGCGCCCACCAACCCTGTAAGTCCTACGCCCCGTGCAACAATCATGGTATGGCTATCTTTACCACCTTGTGATGCCACAAACCCTGCCACACCATCTCGCCACATGGTCACCACGTCAGAAGGTGCAAAGTCTGCTGCAAGCATAATGGACTGTGCTTGGTTAACCGCTAGCGGAGAAACATCCAAACATTGGAAAATACGCTGCCCAACTTGAATGATGTCTGCCTTTCTGCTTTTTAAATAAACATCTTCCATATGCTCAAAGGTTTGCTCAAAACCATGTAAACATCGCTTAAGCGCCCACTCTGCATTGATATGCTCTTGCTCAATAAAACATTTGGTTCCTGCTTGTAATTCAGGGTCAGACAACATCAAATGGTGACTTTCTAAAATGGGTAGCAACTCATTCGCATGAGGATGTTCTTTAAGCAACATCATTTCATCTTGCAGGCTTGAGCGGGCTTGTAAGATGGCTTGTAAAAAGCGCCTGACTTCAGCCTCAGCCTGATGTTCTTCAATCTTGTATTCTGGAATAATATGATGCTTCTCATCCAGCTTCTGCACCACGCCAAGCACCAAACCACCACTGCCCGCAACAGCATGCCCTTGTTGGCTCACAGCTTCTCTCCAAAGCCGCTTTCGACTAAAGCGCACAATTGATGCAGCGCCTTTTTTTCCTGCTCACCATCGGTTTGAATCACCAGCTTCGTTCCCTGGCTAGCTGCCAAGGTTAGAATTGCCATCAAGCTTTTCCCGTTCACATTCAAATCATCTCGCTTTATCCGCACATCGCACGGAAAACCATTGGCAAGCCCAACAAACTGCGCCGATGTTCGCGCATGTAAACCCAGCTTGTTCACCACCGTGACGTGTTTCTTTTTCATGCTGCTTTGCTCGTATCTAAAGCTGCTTGCATGGCATACTCTTGCGAACCAAGACGCATATACTTTTGTCCTGCATCCAAGCTGAGACGCGCAAGTGTTTGCACATCATGATGCTCTCGCTCTAACATGGTTTTAATCAAGGTTGGTAAATTAAACCCTGCCATCAACTCAATTGTGCAGGCATAATGACCGCCAGCAATCGCATTCATCGCAATATTACAAGGCGTTGCACCAAAAATATCTGCCATGACCAACACCCCATCACAATGTTGAGACATAGACTGCAAGTGGTCTTTAAATAATTGTGTCTGCGCTATTGCATCATCTGAATTGACAATATCAACTGCCGCGAAATCGGATTGTTGTTGTAAAATATATTCAACAGCGGCTTTGGTTTCCGACGCAATGCCTGCATGTGCAATAAGGATAATGCCAATCAATGAATATCCCCAATTTCACGATGGCGGACAATGGGTGTGCCCATATGGTTATCCGATAACCATTGAGCTATCATCTCTGTCATATACACGGAACGGTGCCTACCCCCGCTACAACCAAATCCAATTGTAAAATAACGTTTTCGTTCTTGAACCATTTTAGGGCAAACAAAAGATAACCAATCTTGAATATACTTTTCAGCTTGTTGCACCTCATCCAATTGGCTTAAAAAATCTTGCACTGGTTTATCTTTACCTGTGAGTGGTGCAAGCGCTCGCTCATAATGGGGGTTGGGCAAAAAGCGCATATCCATCACCATATCTGCACCTGACGGAAGCCCGCGCTGATAACTAAAAGACACCAACGACCAAACCAGCGATTCAGTTTGTGCCAAACTTGTTTCTTGTTTTTTCCAGTAGCTTTCCACCAAATCCGAGAGTTGATAAGGCGTTAAATTGGAGCTATCAAACACCACATCTGCTTGATGATGCAATGAGCCCAATGCTTGCCGCTCAGCAGCAATCGCTTGCTCTAAGCCAACTTGGGTCAAATAAGGATGGCGGCGACGCACCGTAGAAAAACGGCGTTGCAACACCTCATCTTTGGCATCAATAAACACAATTTTCCAGTCCGCATCTTCACGAATATCCGACAGCACTTGCTGCAACAACTCAGGGCTTCCCGAGCTACGAATATCAATACCAACAGCTGCATTATATTCATTGCGAATCATGTTTTCTGCCCAATCAGCCAACATGGTCATGGGCAAGTTATCCGTACAGAAAAAGCCGTTATCTTCCAATGCATGCAGCGCCGTACTCTTGCCTGCGCCCGATAACCCAGTGATAATTAACAGCACCCTACACCGCCATACTTTGAGAAGGCAGGTTCACGCCTGAAATATACTCGCCACTTCATCCGCATCTGTCGCGGCTAGTAGTGCTGCACGAACTGATTCTTGTTGTAATAAACGTGCCAACTTTGCCAGCAAACCCAAATGAATTTGATGGTCATCATTGGGCACAAGCAACATCACTACAATATTTACCAATCCACCATCAATCGCATCAAAATCAACACCTTTCTCATGGATAGCAACTGCTATTTGTGGTTCTTGTAAACCTTCCAATCGCCCATGTGGAATCGCCACCCCATGCCCCATGCCAGTACTGCCCAATTGTTCACGTGCTGTAATCACTTCAAGTGCCAAATCTAAATCCACCGAACTCAATAATTTCACCATTTCAGTGAGCAAGGCGCGTTTACTTTCAGCCTCTGACCCCAAAAGCACATGCTCAGGGATCACCATCATATTCACATCTGTCATATCAGTTGGCTTCAGGCTCAATCCAGCTCAGTGAGCCATCAGGTTTTCGAGTTAATGCGTTCAGCTTTCCTGTTTCTTCATTGGTGAAAAGTAAAACATTATCCTGCTCAGATAATTCCAGCTTCATCACTGCTTCATCCATACTCAACACTTCCACATCAACCGTATCTTCAGCCAAAGTATTGGGCGTATAACCTTCTGCCAGTTCCTCTTGGTCAGACCCCACATCCAAGGCTTTATATTTCAAACGCATACTGGTTTTACGACCTTTGTTTTGGTGGCGATACAACTTCGCGCGATAGCGTTTCAATTGACGGTTCAGCTTATCCACTACACTATCAATGGATGCATACATATCGTCGGTTTCACCTTTGGCATGAATCACTACACCGTTAGCACGAATCGTAATCTCTGCACGTTGCCGATGTTTTTCCACCGTTAACACCACATGCACATCCACCACATGGTCAAACGAATGTTTTAAATGTCCTAGCTTTTCATGCACATACTCTTTTAGCGGTTCAGTCAATTCAACATGACGTCCTGTAATGCTTACTTGCATAGTCTTACCTCCGTTTTTGTGTTAACCGCGCTTTGGCGGTTCGCCTTCTTTGGCTGCTTGGTGGCAGCCCTAACTGTTCGCGGTATTTGGCAACCGTGCGCCTTGCGATTTCAATACCTTCTGCCTGTAATCGCTCTGAAATAGCTTGGTCCGAAATCGGGTTGCCTAACGGCTCTGATTCAATCAATGTTTTGACCCGCTGTTGCACCCTAAATACAGAGATTAAACCACCGCCACGCGTTGGCAAGCCCGCCGAAAAGAACCTGCGTAATTCAATCAAACCCAAAGGGGTCTGCGCATACTTTCCATTGGTGACGCGAGAAATAGTTGATTCATGCAAGCCCACTTCTTCCGCCACATCTTGTAAGGTTAACGGCTTCAAACCCAAAATACCATGCTCTAAAAAAAGGCGTTGTCGTTTGGCAAGGCATAAACCTACTTTCATTAAGGTGTCGCTGCGCTGGTCAAGCGCTTGGAGCAACCATTTCGCCTCTTGGTTCGCCGAATCCATAAATTTACGGTCGCTGCCTGTCCATTTTTGCCCCGACCATTGCCCGCTGATTTTTAAACCCCGCCAACCCGACCTTGGCACTTCAATCTCAATCTTTTTGTTCACCAAACGAAAAATGAGCTCCGGTTGCACATAGATGTTCTCTTGCCCGCGTAAACCATGCCCAGGGAATGGGTCCAGCCTGCGCAAAAGGGCACGTGCAGCATCCAATGTTTCAATATCACATTGCATGGCTTGCAAAAGCGCCACATCATCAGTCAAGATATCAGCGTGATACAATAACATCTGACGCACCAGCATCGCGGATGAATCAGCATCAGGAATTTGCAGCAGTAAACATTCTGTTAAATCCCGCGCACCAATGCCTGAAGGTTCAAGCTCTTGCACCACGCATTCCAACACTTCAATAATTTTTGATTTTTTGACTGTTTTATCATCAAGCCCTGATAAAACCTCTTCAACCGATGCCCTGAAATAACCATCATCTTCTAGAGAATCAATAATGGCATGTGCGATATCGCGCTCTTGTTCATCCATGGGCTGCTGTGCGATTTGTTCATGCAAGGAGTCACTTAAGCTTTGTTCATCCTGCCATTGCTGTTCAATCTCTTCACCAGAATCAAAACCACGATTGTTTTGATACATATTATCCCAACGGTCACCACCATCAGTTTCCTGCCAGTCTGAATCTTTTTTGTTGCCCGAAACACCTTCGCCAACCACTGACTCTTTGACTTGCTCCATTTCCAGCAGAGGGTTTGATTCCAAACTTTCTTCAATAAAAAGCTCTAGCTCTTGGCTGTTCATCGCCAAAACTTTAAGACTTTGCGTTAGCTGTGGCGTTAGCGCAAGGCGTTGCGACTGTTTGTGGCTAAGGTTCTGCGAAGCACCAGCCATTTACAATGACTCACTTAACAATATACACATGACACTTAAACGGAGCATATTCACTGAAGGGCTATACCTTTTTTCATCTGTTTGGCAAGCATCTATGCTTTTTCTACATCACCTGCTTTAAACGGCGCAAGCATGGTTGCAAGCTCACCATCTTCATGCATTTCAGATACGATGTCACAACCGCCAACAAACTCACCTTTCACATACAGTTGAGGGATAGTTGGCCAATCACTAAATACTTTAATACCTTCACGCACTAATGGGTCGAGCAACACATTGATGGCAGCAAATGGTACATCTTGCTCCTGCAAAATCGCACATACCCGCTGCGAGAATCCGCATTGTGGCATTTGTGGCGTGCCTTTCATAAACAATAAGATATCATTGTTTTTCACAACTTCTGCGATTTGCCCTTGCACTGAATCTTGTACTGAATCACTCATGCTGCTGCCTCCTCAGGCGTTTTTGTTTTTAAAGCTAGAGCATGCACCGCTTGGCGCATATTGTCACCCAATGCGGCATACACCATTTTATGCCTTGCGATACGGGGTTTACCTTCGAATTGCGTTGAAACAACAGTCATTTCAAAATGGTTGTCACCTGAATAGCAGGTGACATCCACTTGCGCATCTTCGATTTCTTGGCAAACCAAGGCTTTTAACTGTTCGGGATTTACACTGCTCATATCAAACACCTCACTTGCCTTATGCTTTGCCATCATAATTGGTGGGCTTACTAGGACTCGAACCTAGAACCAACCGGTTATGAGCCGGTTGCGCTAACCAGTTGCGCCATAAGCCCATTATCTGTAAAATTCACAGGGGCGCACGATAGTTTTAAACGACTGGCGTGGCAAGCAAGAACGATACCTAAACATAAACCGTTAAAACAAAAAAGGGATGCATATGCACCCCTTTCCCATAAAAACCACAGTTTAAATGTATTACTCAGATAAAGACTGACTCTTTCCCAAACTTCTTCGTAAGCAGGTAATACATGACCAAGCGCGATTTAAAACGATCTGCCGACATGGTTTGACACACCTCATCTACCGCTGAATCTAGGTCTGCATCGCTCATGGTTAAACCCAATTTCTTTTTCAAAAAGTTCTTGCGCACAGTCGCCTTTTCAGCTTTATCGCTACATGCCACGCCACTCGCATCCCGATTACGCATCACGATAGCATACGTTTTTGCCATCTTCTGAAGCAATGCTTCATCTGGATTGTTATCATATTTTTTTACGCCTTCTAATGCTTTGTCAAAAATTTCACTCATATTCTTCCCCTCTTATTGGATTTATAATGCGTTATGATGCCAGCACACTGGAAAATTGAAAGTGCTATTTATCACCATCACTTTACCTTGCTGTTCATGACATATATTGCTAATTTCGCAACATGAGCACCTCACAAGATACACATAGCACCCCTCACTACTTATTAATTCTTGGCTGTGGGTATGTGGGTCGCCAACTTGCGCAATCATGTTTGACGCATGGCATCAACGTCAAAGCCACAGTGCGCAATCCAAACACTGCGAATGCATTAAACAGACTTGGCATGGATGCCATCGTGAATGACAACCCTGCAAGTTTGGATGATGCTTGGTTAAAAAACTGTGATGCCGTGCTTGATTCCATTCCGCTAAGTTATGATGCCCACAAAAAACCATTTGAAACACAATCCTCATGGGTAAAGTCTCTTGTCGCCAAACTACCCAACCTCAAGTGGGCAGGTTATTTGTCGGCAACCAGCGTCTATGCTGACAGTGGTGGCGATTGGATTGATGAGACTTCGACCAACTTTTCCGATAGCCCAAGAGGTGTTGAACGCCTCAAAGCTGAACAAACGTGGCTAAATAGCAGTGCGCCTGCTGAAGTGTTTCGCCTTGCAGGTATTTATGGTGATGAACGTAATATCGTGTCCAAACTCAAAGCAGGCAATTATAAATCAGTAGCTTGGCAACCTGCCCATTATTCCAACCGCATTCATGTGGATGATATTGTTGCGGCATTGATGGCTGCCATACAAAAGCCCGAGGCTAATCGCATCACCAACCTATCCGATGATGAGCCATGCCCGCATGTGGATTATGTTTGCAC
>CAMZLX010000192.1 GCA_947311795.1 uncultured Zetaproteobacteria bacterium | reverse complement strand
TGTGCGTTAGTTTCAGTATTAAGGTACAGGATGACTCAATGTCATCCTTTTTTGTGCGTTAGTTTCAGTATTAAGGTACAGGATGACTCAATGTCATCCTTTTTTGTGCGTTAGTTTCAGTATTAAGGTGCAGGATGACTCAATGTCATCCTTTTTTGTGCGCTACTTCAACAATGCTTGGATGATTAGGTGTGCTTTTGAAAAGAACATTTGAGTTAGCATAAGTGGTGTAACCTATTTTGCTAATACTCTAAACACCCGTGAAGCTTGCCCATAAGATTGCTAGGGCTTATGCTATGGGGCATAGGTTGACCCTTTGATTGCCCTAAGTGGCAAAAGGGAATTTTACAAGTTTACATAAGGTGTATTTATGTCATTCAATTTGGAATCTGTGAAAGTATCAGGAAAAGAAATGATGCCACTGCTTGAAGGCGGTAAGGGTGTTGGTGTTTCGACAGGGCTGACCTCAGGGGAGTGGGCGAAGGCTGGCGGAATTGGCACAGTGTCGGCGGTAAACGCAAGTCGCCTTGATGAAAATGGTGATATTATTCCCGTAGACTATAAAGGGCGCAACCGTAACGAGCGGTTCAGAGAGTTGGTGCAGTTTGGTATTGAAGGCGGCTTAACGCAACTTCGCCAAGCCCATGAGATTGCAGATGGAAATGGCAGGTTGCATGTGAATGTGCTTTGGGAAATGGGTGGTGCGCAAGAGATTCTTCACGGTATTCTTAAAGAAGCTAAAGGCATTGTGAATGGTGTGACTTGCGGCGCTGGGATGCCGTTTAAGTTGGCAGAAATTGCATCGCAATATGGTGTGCATTATTACCCTATTGTGTCTTCTGGCCGCGCATTTCGTGCGCTTTGGCTTCGCTCATATCGTAAAGCACCTGACTTTTTGGGTGGTGTTGTGTATGAAGACCCTTGGCTTGCTGGTGGGCATAATGGACTGTCGAACACTGAACGATTTGACCACCCTGAAGACCCTTATCCGCGAGTTAAAGAACTGCGCGCAACCATGAACAAGTTTGGTTTGGAAAACACGCCGATTATTATGGCAGGTGGTGTTTGGTATTTACGTGACTGGACAGATTGGATGAATAACCCTGAAATTGGCCCATTGGTTTTCCAGTTTGGAACGCGACCACTGCTTACCCAAGAAAGCCCCGTACGCGACTCTTGGGGAGACACTTTGTTAGGCTTAAAAGAAGGCGATGTTGCACTTAATCCATTCTCACCCACAGGTTTTTATTCATCGGCAGTACGCAACACATTCTTGGATGAGTTGTATGCGCGCACGGAGCGTCAAATTTCATTCACTGACCATAGCGAGCCAGCAGATGACCATACGGAGTCGTTTAAATTTGGCCCCCGAAACCGCGAAGTGTTTTTAACGGCGCATGGTAAAGAAAGTGCTGAAAAATGGATGGCAGAAGGGTTTACAAAACCTTTGGTAACACCCGATTCTACATTTGTCTTTGTCGGCGAAGACAAAGCTGCTGAAATTCGTAAAGACCAACTGGATTGCATGGGTTGTTTGTCGCAATGTAAATTCAGCAACTGGGCAGATAATGAAAAGGGAACAACAGGTCATAAAGCTGACCCACGTAGTTACTGCATTCAAAAAACGCTGCTTAATTCTGCATATGGTGATGCACCCGAACATAACTTGATGTTTTCTGGTCATGCGGCATATAAGTTTGCCCAAGACCCCTTTTATAATGATGGTTTTATTCCAACTGTAAAACAGCTTGTTGACCGCATTGCTTCAGGTGACTGATTCACTCCTTGGGAGAAGGTAGGACCCCATGAGCCTATCAAGTCGTGTGTTTCGTGCAGGTCTATGGGTTGGTTTGGCATTCGGTTTTTCACGAATTATTGGATTATTCCGACTAACTTTTTTGGCGCACTTTTTACTGCCGTCTGATTTTGGTTTAATCACGCTTATAACTTTAGTTGTCAGCAGTATGTGGGTGCTATCGGACACTGGAACTTCGGCCGCCGTTATCCAGAGAGCAAACCCGACACCAGCTTTCTTGCATACAGCATGGCATATTAACTGGATTCGGGGTTTTGTGCTTGCATTGTTATGTTGGCTTCTTGCGCCATTTGCGGCAGTTTTCTTTGAAAGTCCTCAATTGCAAGTGCTGCTCCAGTGGGCGGCATTAATTCCTTTAATCCAAGGTTTTGAGAGCCTTGGTTTGGTGCTCCTAAAAAAAGAACTAAGTTTTAAACAAAAAACCTATATTGATTTCACACGAGAAACTGTGCAGACCATAGTATCAATTTTATTGGTTATCTATTGGCAAGCAAATGCAGAGTCTATTCTTTGGGGTATTATCGCAGGGGTTTTAGCATCCTCAGTGCTGTCTTATTTCTTACATAACTTTCGCCCATCAGTCCAGTTTAGTCGTGCTTCTGCCCTAGAAATATGGCGCTATGGTGGTCATTTGATGGGAGCAGGTATCTTGGTCTTTGCCATGACGAACTTGGATGACATGGTGGTCGGAAAAGTCATGGGCGTGGAGCAGCTTGGTTACTATGGTGTGGCATTTACCCTTGCGGCAATCTTAACCAACCAGTTGGTGCAAATATTTAATATGGTGATGTTTCCAGCACTCTCGGAAATACAGGATGATGTTCAACGAATTCAACATATACTGGGTTTAAGTGTGCGATTAATGGCGGGAACATTAACACCAGTCGTTTGTTTTGTGCTTTTGTTTCCTGAGGCACTCATTGGTTTTGTGCTTGGGGAAAAATGGCTGCCTGCTGCTTCTGTTTTTGTGGTTCTATTGTGTATGGGATGGGTGCGAGGTGTAGCCACTATTTTTGGTCCTATATTGATGGCAAGAAAAAGAACTGCAGTGATGCATAAGATGAAATGGATTGAGTTCACGTTGTTTGGTGTTTTGATTTTACCCGCTGTGTATGGGTTTGGCTTGGTTGGAGCAGCGATTGTATTATTATTGGTTTACTGTTTAAGTTTGGTGTTGCATATGCAGGCTGTTCAAGCTGAGTTGGGCGGAGGTTACACTCCTTTTATTAGGCAAATTCTATTGGGAACTATGCCAGGGTTTAGCGCATTTGTGTTCACATGGTGCATAGCTTTATTGGTGCCAAAGTTAGGTGTATTGCTTATTGGCTTTCTTTATCTGAGTGTTTGGCTGATGATAACATGGCTAAGGGAGAGAGAGTTTATGATGCAACTTGTTACTATGGTTAAGAGTAAATGACAGATATTCAGCCATTGGGTCATGCTTCTCCTGACCGCTATGTGAAAGGTGCATGGCCAACTGCTCTGCTGCAACGCATGGCGTATTGGGTAAGGGAGCTGCACCCCAAACATGGAAGATGCCTTGATATTGGCTGCGGTGAAGGTGCACTGTTGCAGGAGCTTGGCTACCAAGGTTTTGGTGTTGATTTAAACGCTGAGCGCTTGGCACTTGCCCAAGATAAGCATTTGAATGTGATGATGGGTGATGGAACGAGATTGCCTTTTGAGGATAACCAGTTTGACACAGTGATTAGTATGGAAGTCTTGGAACATGTGCCTGACATGCGTTTGATGATGGAAGAAGTTTTTCGTGTTTTAAATGATGGTGGTAGTTGGATTATCTCTGTGCCAAATGTAACCCTGAGATCACGGTATGAAATGTGGCGTGAAAAGCGACCTTATTATTGTGATGCTGATGAACATTACCGAGAAATTACACCTGTTGAAATCCATGGTTTTGAGCATCGATTTATGCTTACGCAAGATTTTAAAGACATGTTTAAACATGCAGGTTTTGAAGTCACACGGCAAGATGGTGTGCGTTATATTTTTCCGCAATGGTTGTCTAGGCTGCCATGGTTACAAAACTTTTTAGAATCACCCAAGGCGGATAGAATTTGGTCGCATATACCTTGGTTCAAGGGGTATCCTTATTGGATAATCCTTGTGTTGCGAAGGGCATGAGTATGAATGTAAAAATTCTTCAATGGATAACGCATAAGGATTGGATTCGCTTTGGTATGAGAAAGCGAATGGTTCAAAAATGGTGCCAGTCACGAGACTTAAATATTTCATTCACGCTAGATTACTTTGGATTTAACTATCGTGGGAATTTGAGGGACTATATTGATCGATGTGTGTTTTTTTATGGTGCGTATGAAAAGGCAAACTTACAACTCTTAAAAGATGTTTCTTCAAAAGTTGAGTCGCCTGTATTTGTTGATATTGGTGCAAATGTTGGACAACATAGCTTATGGATGGCTCAGTTTTGTGATGTTATTCATGCTTTTGAGCCTTGGGAGCCCGTACGTCATCGGTTAGAGGAGAAAGTTCGGTTAAATAGCTTAAGCCATGTGCATGTGCATGGTGTGGGTCTGGGCGAGAAGGAAGAATCGTTAACTTTTTACGCGCCACCTGAGAGTGATACTGGCATAGGGTCTTTTATTGAGACACATCATGACTGGAATAAAGATAGTGGACAGATGCTACCAATAAAAGTTGGCGACCAATTTTTTGAAGAACATGGAATAAAGCCTAATATTATCAAACTTGATGTTGAAGGGTTTGAAAAAAGTGTTCTTCGAGGACTTTCGAATATTTTAACAGAATGTAAGCCAACTGTTCTACTGGAGTTCTCCCCTACAACCAGAGAACAATTTTCTTCTTACCAGGACCTTTTGGATATGTTTCCTTACCCTGTGACCATTCAAAAGGTGGTCGACGAAGGTGGTTGGAAATACAGTTTAAAACCGTTTAACTTTAATGAATGTAGTGATATTCTAATTACTTTTAACGAGATGAGTGAATAAAGTGAGTAAGTTTGGAAGACCTAAGATACTTGTGGTTGCAAACTTCTCTGCAGATAGTGGCACAGAAAGAATGGCAAGTTCGGTCTTAAAAAGCCTATCTCAAGAGTTTGAGGTTGTTTTAATTGCAGCAGAAACCAAGGGGTTGTTTTTCAAATCGATTAGTCAAAATATATCCTTTATTTGTTGTTTGGATAAAAACAGCAAAAAAGGTGCGTTTTATAGCAATGCATTTAGGATTTGGTTACAAGTTTTATTTTTTAGACCCTGTGCACTTTTAATCTATAATTACCAGTTAGGTTTGGCGACAGGGTTAGCATTAAGGTTTACGCCAAAGTGGTTTCAACCCAGGAAAAGAGTGTTGGCGCATCATATTTCTGTTGAGGCAGTTAAGTCAGATAGAGAAGAAACAGGAAGGATGAAAGCATATTTCCCAATGTTATCACATCATATAGTTCCTAGTGAAGCCTTGATTCCTGAATTAAAATCAGTTGTGTCTAGCCTATTAATCAAGGTGATACCTAATGGTCTCAACTTTGATGAAGTTCTATTGAAATCTTCTGAATTTAACCCATATATGGATAAGCCAGCTAAGTGGCACTGTGTTTATGTTGGAGGGCTGCGCGAAGATAAACGTATCGATAAGTTGCTTGTTTATTTCAGCAAGTTGCCTGAAAGGCGTAATGTACACTTAACCATAGTTGGTGATGGTGATGAAAGAAGCAAGCTAGAGGTGTTGGCTAAAAGTCTAGGTGTACACTCTGAATGTAGTTTTGTGGGGCACATTGAGAATCCATATCCATATGTGGCTTTTGCAGATATTTTGGTGCAAACATCAGACTGGGAAACATTCGGATTAACCATTTTAGAAGCGATGATTCTTAAGACTGTAGTTCTTGCAACTCAAGGGTATAGCTTAGGCTTGCAAGATGTTATTCAAGATGGTGTGAATGGCAGGCTGGTTGCGCATGAAAATGAAATGTTGTTTATTCAAATTTGGAGTGACCTGCTACGTTCAGAAGAAAAAAGAAGAAAGTTGGTCACTCAGGCTTGGAAAGATGCTCAAAAATTTAAAGAAAAATGTATGAGTAGTGGTTATTTAAGCCTGCTGGAATGCAAATGAATCTTGTTTACGTTTGTAAAAACTCATGGTGGGATAAAAGGAAGGCACGAAAGGCTCTGCTCCCATATGCACTTTCAGAACTAGAAAATACTAATGTGATGTTGGTGAATGCAGCCATTCCTTTTTACAAATGTAAGAACCACCCCCAGTTATGGGTTCACCCTGCTACGAAGATGAAGGTTTTTACGCCAAGACGACTGCTTCCCTTGCAACGTTTTTCCCTGGTGAGAAAGCTTAATCAGCTCTTCAGATGGAAGAGTATATTAAAACAAATCGAGAGATGTTTTTTTGAAGAAGTAAGTGCCCCTACAGTATTTATTCTCTCAGACCCTGAAGACATTTACCTAGCCCAGTATATTAGAGACGAGGGCTGCCTCTGCTACTTTGACTGGACGGAAGACTGGGGGCGGTATAAACAGTCAGTAGGTGAATTTTCCCAGACGAAAGTAGATGTTAGTCATATATTTTTATATATTGATGGGACAGTTTTAGTCAGTGAAGAATTAAAAGAAAAGGCGCAAGACTTAAACTTAGACTACCTGCATTTACAAAATGCAGTTTCTGATCAATTTATTCAGCAGCTTGAAGGATGTGAAGAAAAGGAAGACCCGATGGAGGGTATTCCTAAACCACGGGCGATTCATGTCGGAAGCTATAATCCAGCATGGATACATTGGGACTGGTTAATTCATGCAGCAAACCAGAATCCTGCTATTTCATTTTGTATGATAGGGGGCGGGGGTGAAGATGATATGCCAGCCGGACTACCCAACAATATCTATTTGTTGGGGCGCATACAGTATGAAGATATTCCTGCCTACTTGCGCCATTCCCAAGCTTGTATGTTGCTGTATAAGGAAAAAGCAACTGCGGCAGGCGACCCTACAAAACTTTACGAATATTTAGCGACAGGCCTGCCGATTATTGCATCGCCCCATCCAAGGTGCTTGGATTTTCAAGAGTATATATATGTTGCGAGAGATGCAGAAGCATTTAGCAACCAATTACATTTAGCGTTGGAAGAAGATGGTGATGAACGAGAGAAGCGTGTGCTTGAGTCGAAAAAACACACGTGGAGTATACGCGCTAAACAGCTGTTGGCGTGGCTAAAGGGTTGAATTTAATGGTTTCTATCTTGGTTGTTTCACGGGACAGACGAGACTTATTGAACCGTGTGCTTGATGATTTAAGACAACAAGTTTTTGACGGTGAGTTTGAAATTGTGGTGGTGGAAGAAACAGATAATCCCCAAGCGCCTGAAGACGTGGTGTATGTGCCGCACCCGATGAAGAATTTAGGCATCGCCTATGCCCGAAATATGTCGGTGCAACATGCCAAGCATGATGTTTTGGTGTTTATTGATGATGATTGCAGGGTAGATGATGATTGGTTGAGCCAACTTGTTTATCCGCTCAAGGATGAGTCTGTTTTGGGTGTACAAGGTGGGGTGACCGTACCTGAAGAGACCAATGCTATTGGCTGGGCGGAGAGCGTATTGGGTTTTCCAGGCGGTGGGGTGAGCCGTGTGTATCAAGCGAATGGTCAGCCTCAAGAAACCAGGGAAGTATCCACACTTAATGCCTGTTACCGCAAACATGCCGTTGAACAAGCAGGTTGTTTTTCTGCCCATGCTCGCTTTGGTGGTGAAGACTATTTGTTGGCAAGGCGTGTTGCAGAGCAAGGCAAGCTGTTGTTTGTGCCACAAGCCGTGGTCAGGCATGAAGCACGAGGTCGTTTGGCTGCGATTTGGTTTTGGTTTGTGCGCAGAGGGCGAGCGGAGTTTGATCTTTGGCGAAGTGGACTTGCCCCTGAAAACTATGGCGTATGGATGTTGCAAAG
>CAMZLX010000191.1 GCA_947311795.1 uncultured Zetaproteobacteria bacterium | reverse complement strand
TAAAGAATTATCTTTGGATACAGACACGCAAAGATTAAGTTATGCTATGGGTTTGGATGTTGGTAAATCATTAAAAAACCTTGATGCGGATATGGATGCAGAAGCATTCTCAGCAGCCGTTGCAGATGTATTAAGTGGGGCTACACCCAAGCTAGAAGAAGAAGTGGCAGCGAATATCAAGCAAACATTCTTCCGTAATAAGCAAGAAGCACAAATGAAAGAGCGCCAAGCTTCTGCTGAAGAGAATAAAGCCAAAGGTGAAGCTTTTTTGGCTGAAAATGCAAAAAAAGATGGTATTAAAGTCACTGATAGTGGTTTGCAGTATGAAGTGATTACTATGGGTGATGGCGCAAAACCAAAACCAGAAAACACAGTCAAAGTGCATTACAAAGGTACAACCATTGATGGTGTTGAATTTGATTCATCGTATTCACGTGGGCAGCCGATTTCTTTCCCGCTTAATGGCGTGATTAAAGGCTGGACAGAAGGTGTGGCGTTGATGCCCGTTGGAAGTAAATTCCGTTTTTATATTCCATCAGACCTTGCTTATGGCGAGCGTGGTGCGGGTGCAAAAATTGGCCCGAATTCAACGCTTATCTTCGAAGTTGAATTGTTAGCGATTGAAAAATAATTAGCCACTGATGCGAAGATTGCGTTTAGGGATTGTATTGTGCTGCGCCTTGCTTTTATCGAGCAAGGTGTTTGCCGTTGAATTTGAGGTATATCAATCATCTTATAAACCCTTGAACCTCGCATTGCTTGTGGCAAGTTCGGATAGCTATGCGGTGCAGGTGGCAGTATTGAATGATGTCATTGCTGAAGATTTGGATGCAAGCCGCTCGTTTAAAAGTCTCGACCCGTTAAGTTTTTTGGTGAATGCTGATGAAGCCGTCAAACATGTGGATTATGCAGACTGGCGTATTATTGGTACGGATATTTTGGTGTTAACTCAATTGAATAAAGATGTGTACGGCTGGGTGGCAAATGTGCAAATTCATAACCCATTTAGTCAGAAGGTTTTAGCAAAAACAACGCTGGCACAGAAGGGTGAAAAGGTTGGTCGCAACTTCGCACACCGTATTGCTGATTATATTTATCACCAGCAAACAGGGTTGCCGAGTTATTTTACGTCGCAAATTGTGTTTGTACATAAGGGCAGGGGAGGCTCTGACTTGATGATGATGGATCATGATGGCAGAAATCTGCAGGCCGTAGGCAAAGGGTTTGATTTACTTTTGTCGCCTGACCTATCGCCTGACCGCTCGAAGATTGTGCTTAATACTTATGTGAATAGACGGCCAACATTAGAATTTTTTGATATTCAAAGTGGTCAGCGTAGTCGGCTGTCACAAAAGAAAGGCTTGAACGCCACGCCTGAGTTTTCACCTGATGGGCGTTTTGTGGCGGCAACATTGTCGTACACGGGCAACAGTGAAATTCATATTTATGATATAAAAAAGAAAGTATGGAAACAGTTTACCTTTAATTCCGCCATTGATACCACACCAACATGGTCGCCTGATGGCAAGTGGATCGCATTTACCAGTAATCGAAGTGGGTCACCGCAAATTTACCGTAAACCTTTGGCTGGTGGAAAAGCTGAGCGTATTAGCTTGGAAGCAAGTTATAATACTTCACCAGTCTGGGCACCCGTTGGTGATAGAATTGCATTTGTGACCAAAAAAGCTTGGGAATATGCCATTGCGACTGTACATGTGGACGGTACTGGCTTACGATATTTGGCAACAGGGCAGCGTATTGAGTCACCCACTTGGTCGCCTAATGGGCAGATGATTTTGTATTCTGCGGAACAGTATGGTAAAAAGCATATTTATAATGTGCCGATTTGGGGTGGTGAAGCTAAGCGCATCACACCAAGAAATATGGATGCGTCCGATCCAACGTGGGCAAGGTAGTTTGAAAAAGTTTTGAAGGTAAGGGTTATGCAATTTTTGTTACATATCATATTGGCAACGTTTATACTGATGCCACAAATCTCAACGGCAGCGAATTTAACGGCTGACCAACTGCGTATGGTGGAATCACTTTCACCGCAAGATAAAGCGAAATTGGCAGAGCGCTATGGGGGTACAGGCTCTGCGCCTTCGACTCAAGAGAATTCGCTTGCCCAGAGTAAAGAAATTATTACTCCCCGAACCAATGTTAATGATGAAAAAGCATTGAGCACTGTGGAAAAATCATATGCTCGCAGGCTTGGTGTTGAATTTAATGCAGATAATGCAGATAATGCAGATAATGCAGACAATGCAGACAATGCAGACAATCTATGGATGCAGTGGTTAGATAATGAAAAGAGTGCTGAACTACCTCGCCCTCTTTTTCAATTTGGTTATGCATTGTTTGCTGGTGACCCACTAACGTTTGAACCACTGAGTGAGGTGCCTGTACCTGCGGAATATATTCTGGGCCCTGGTGATGAATTAAATATTCAATTTTATGGCAAGAAAAATGATCGTTTACAGCTCGTGGTGGATAGGTCTGGCATGATTGAGTTACCAGACATTGGCACGCTTTCTGTGGCTGGCTTGAGTTTTAGCGATATGAAATCAATGGTTGCGGAGGAAATTCGCAAAAAAACAATTGGAAACACGGTTTCTGTTTCAATGGGAAGCCTTCGTTCCATGCGCGTCTTTGTGTTGGGTGATGTAAATCATCCAGGCTCTTATATGGTGAGCAGCTTTTCAACGATATCGAATGCTTTGTTTATCTCTGGCGGGATTAGTAAACAAGGAAGTATGCGAAAGGTTAAGTTGAAAAGAGAAGGAAAAACTGTTGGCTCATTGGACTTGTATGACTTTTTACTTCAAGGTAATAGCAAGTTTGATCAACGGTTGCAAGCTGGTGATGTGATATTTGTAGAGCCTATTGGTAAGACGACTGCAGTATCTGGCGAAGTGAATCGACCTGCTATTTATGAGTTGAAAGGTGAGAGGTATGTTGGTGATATTTTGAAATTAGCTGGTGGCGTGACTGCACATGGCGATGTGAATCATCAAAATATTGACCGTATTGATGAGCAAGGGAACAGAATATTTCTCGATGTACAAAAGCAGCGCAAAACCAAAGTGAGAAATGGCGATATAGTTATTGTTCATGCCGTCCCAGCGATTGAAGAAGGTGTGGTTGAATTGTTTGGGCAAGTGAAACGTCCAGGCAAGTATGGTTATAATGATGGCATGACGATACGTGATATTATTCATAATAAAGGCGACTTGTTGTCTGATGCATTTGGCAAAATCGTATTAATAGAACGTCATATTGATGATAAGAATATAACAAACGTGGTGCGCGTTGATTTGGATAATGTGTTGTCAGGCGCTAGCGATGCGCCCCTGTTGGTAGAGGGTGACAAAATATATGTCTTTTCACAGCAAACGCTTAACCCTATGAAGACGGTGATCGCAGCAGGTGAATTTATGAAGCCTGGAACTTACCCACTGGGTGAAAGTATGACGCTAGCAAACTTGGTGCTCGCTGCAGGCGGAGTCACTGAAAAGGCACTGGTTGGCAAAGCTGAATTAACACGCTTTGAAGTTATTGATGGGCAGCGTAGGCAGTCTCAGCATATTGAAGTTTCGTTAGAAAAAGCGTTATCGGGTGATAAGGATGCGAATATTATGTTGCAGCCATATGATGTGGTGACGATTCGCCAAGTGAGTAACTGGAGAGCTGGGGAACAAGTCATACTCAGCGGGGAAGTGAAGTACCCTGGTGCGTATCCGATTGAAGATGGAGAAAAGCTAGCAGATCTCATTAAGCGAAGCGGCGGATTTTCTGATAAAGCATATTTGAAAGCGGCAGTGTTTACACGTGTTTCTATTCGAGAAGAGCAGCAACAACAGATTGATGATATGGCTGCTCGAATGGAAGCTGAAATAGCAGGGGAAGAGAAAGCTATTGCCACGTTGAACGACCCAATCCTAAGAGGACATAAAGAAAAAGGTTTGTTGGCGGCAAAGCGTGTGTTGGAGCAAATGAAAGAAACCAAGGCATTGGGAAGATTGGTGATTAAACTTGAAGATATTAAAGACTTGGAAAACAGTGAGTTTAACTTAACACTTAGGGATGGTGACAGATTGTATGTCCCGAAGAAGCCCGACGAAGTTACGGTGATTGGGCAGG
>CAMZLX010000190.1 GCA_947311795.1 uncultured Zetaproteobacteria bacterium | reverse complement strand
GGCGCAAACTCCGCAGCCTGCGCAAAATTCGCCAGCATACCTGCAGACAACAAACCCATTAATATATACTTATTCTTATGCATAAATCACTCCCTGTATCATTCATCACATAGTTTAGACCAAAAAAAAGACTTCGCAACTGCGAAGCCTTTTATAAATCTCATTGATGTGCCAACTGCAACTTACTCTTCAGTTGTTACTTCTTCTGTTTTTTCAACAGCATCAATGGTCTCAACCAATTCAATCATTGCCATAGGTGCAGCATCACCAACGCGAAGGCGTGTTTTGATGATACGGGTATATCCGCCAGGGCGCTCGCTAAATGCGCTAGCTACATCACCAAACAAACGGTCAACGATAGGGCGATAACGTAATTTAGACAATGCTTGACGACGCGAATGTAAATCACCTTTTTTGCCCAATGTAATTAGTTTTTCAATATATGGCTTAACAGCACGTGCCTTGGCTTGTGTTGTTTCAATTTTACCGTGCGTCAACAGTGCAGTAGCAAGGTTTGCCAATACTGCGCGACGATGGCCTGAAACTAGACCAAGTGATGTGCGATGTTTGCGATGTCTCATCGTGAATACCTCTTTATTTCTCTACAGCGGACTCAGACGTCCAGCCATCAACTTCCATGCCCAAAGCAAGGCCCATGCTTTCCAATACAACTTTGATTTCAGTCAACGACTTGCGACCAAAGTTGGGTGTACGAAGCATTTCTTGCTCAGTGCGTTGCACCAAGTCACCAACGTAAAATACATTGTCACTTTTCAAACAATTCATCGAACGAACAGATAGATCCAAATGGTCAATGGGTTGACTCAATAAATCTGCAACATTATCGCCAGCATCTTCATTATCGTCAGCAACTTCAACCACATCAAAATCTACAAACACATTTAATTGCGCTTGAAACATTGCTGCTGCAGCACTAATAGCATCTTGTGGCGTGATAGAACCGTCAGTATCAACTTCCATAATCAATTTATCATAGTTGGTCTTTTTGCTGACACGTGCATTTTCAACACGCATAGCAACGCGACGAATTGGCGAGTACGAAGCATCAATCAAAAGAAAACCTTTGGGGCGCTCTTCTTCTTCGCGGTCTTGTGCTGGGTCATAACCCCGTCCTTTCTGAGCAATAAGCTCAACTTTCAAATGCCCATCTTCATTCAAATGTGCAATCACCAATTCAGGATTAAGCACAGAAACACCAGCAGGGCATTTAATATCCGCAGCAGTAACAACAAGCGGACCTTTAACATCTAAGGTTAATGTTTCAGCATCATCACCGCTCAAATGAATATCAAGTTCTTTAAGCGTAAGAATCATGTCTACCACATCTTCACGCACGCCATTGATAGAATCAAATTCATGCATAACACCATCAAATGATACAGATGTAATAGCACCACCTGGCAAAGATGACAAAAGCATACGGCGAAGACCGTTACCAATCGTTGTACCAAAGCCACGTTCAAGAGGTTCGAAAACAATCTTGGCTGAACGGCCTGCTACCACTTCTTCAATCGAAATCGAACGCGGATTAATCAGTTCCATAGTATCATTAACCTCTTAATTATTTAGAATACAATTCTACGATTAGCTGTTCGCGGATACCCGCATCTAGCTGATCACGCGCTGGCAACTCACGATACACGCCTTGGCGCTGTTGCAAATCAACATCCAACCACTCAGGAATACCTTTTTGACCAGCTGCTTCAGTTGAAGCATTGATACGCAAATGTTCTTTTGCAGCATCAACCAGAGAAATGGTATCACCTGCACGAACACGGTATGAAGGTACATTCAAAACTTTACCATTCACTTGAATCTGTTTATGGCGAACAATTTGACGTGCCTCAGTTCGCGATGATGCGAAACCCATACGGTAGACAACATTATCCAAGCGGCTTTCAAGAAGTTGCAATAATGTTGTACCAGTAATACCAGTCATTTTATCTGCATCTTTGTAGTAGCGAAGAAATTGCTTCTCTTGCAAACCATAGATACGTTTAACTTTTTGTTTTTCACGCAACTGAATACCATAGTTGGATACCTTTACGCGACGGCCTTGACCATGCATACCTGGAGGAAACGGACGCTCTTCCATTGGGCATTTTGCCGAATAACATTTTGAACCTTTAAGGAACAGTTTTTCGCCTTCACGACGGCAAAGACGACACTTTGCTTCTAAATAACGAGCCATGCTATATTACCCCTAAACCCGACGACGCTTGGAAGGACGGCAACCATTATGAGGAATGGGCGTCACATCGCGAATCGATGTTACATTTAAACCAACAGCTGCAATTGCACGCATTGCTGATTCACGACCAGAACCTGGTCCTTTAACCAAAACTGCTACGTTTTTTACACCATGGTCCATAGCTTTGGTTGCGGCTTCTTCAGCTGCCACCTGTGCTGCGAATGGTGTACTTTTACGAGAGCCTTTAAATCCTGCACCACCACTGGTTGCCCAGCTGATTGTGTTTCCAGATTCATCTGCAAATGTAATGATTGTATTGTTGAAAGAAGCTTTAATGTGTGCCACAGCGTTTGCAATATTCTTGCGTACGCGCTTCTTGGTGATTTTTGCTTTAGCCATTATTCAACCCAGCCTTACTTCTTCTTACCAGCAACTGCCCTGCGAGGACCTTTGCGAGTACGAGCGTTTGTTTTACTTTTCTGACCACGAACAGGAAGACCTTTACGATGGCGTAAACCACGGTAGCAGCCTAAATCCGTAAGACGTTTGATGTTCATCAAAACTTCACGGCGAAGGTCGCCTTCAATTTTGTAGTCATCATTCAATAAATTACGAATGCTATCCACTTGTTCTTCTGTTAATGCATTAACACGGGTATCCGGGTCAATTTTTAACTTTTCTAAAATCTGAGCCGAGCGAGACGCACCTACACCAAAGATGTAAGTTAACGCGACTACAACACGTTTCTGAGTTGGTATGTTTACACCAGCAATACGAGCCATTTATGCCACCTTCTTCAATACAGTCATCATTAACCCTGACGTTGCTTATGACGTGGATTTTCGCAAATAATGCGAACCACGCCTTTACGACGGATTACCTGACATTTCAAACACATTTTCTTTACAGACGCACGAACTTTCACAGTACGCCCTCCATCATGCATAACCCAAAGGTTATGTTATTTTTCGCGGTAACTAATGCGACCGCGACTTAAGTCGTAAGGAGAAATATCTACTTTAACCTTATCGCCTGGCAAAATGCGAATATAATACTTACGCATTTTACCTGAAATTGTACATAGCACTTCATGACCATTTTCAAGTTTTACCTTGAACATTGCATTGGGCAGCTTTTCAACCACCTCGCCAGCCATTTCAATAATATCTTCTTTAGCCATGTTATCCTTTTACTGCTTCAAGCAATGATGAATAAACCTCATCCATGCCCGATTTAGCATTTACTTTGCGAAACGCCTCGTCTTGACCATAAAAGTCCAGCAACGGTGCCGTTTGCTCTGCATACACTTCAAGACGGTGTGAAATAACTTCTTCAGTATCGTCAGCTCTTTGGTACAAAGAACCAGCGCATTTATCACACTGCCCCTCAATTTTGGGTGGCGAATAATGCCGATGAAAACTAAAACCGCAAGCACTACATATCAGACGCCCTGTCAAACGCTCCAAAAGCGCTTCGTTTGAGGCATCCATGAAGATGACGCGGTCAATTTTCAAGCCATGCCTGTCTAACATTTCGTTCAAAGCTGTTGCTTGTGCAACATTTCTTGGAAAACCATCCAACAAAAAACCTTGGTTCGCATCAGCCGAAACAATACGTTCTTCAATCAAACCAATCACCAAATCATCAGTGACCAATTTTCCAGCATCCATAAAGGCTTTTGCCTTCAAACCAAGTTCCGTCTTTTCAGAAACTGCAGCCCTTAACAGGTCACCCATCGCCAAGTGAATAATACCAAACTTGCTTGCCAGCTTCACACCTTGCGTGCCTTTACCAACACCCGGAGGCCCAAACAAAATAATATTCATTAGCGGCGTTTCAACTTCGCTTGTTTCATCAAGCTATCATACTGATGACTCATCAAATGCGATTGAACTTGCGCCATGGTATCCATAGTCACCACAACAATAATCAACAAACTGGTGCCACCAAAGTAAAACGGTACGCCAAATTGACTAATCAATGCCTCAGGCAACAAACACACCAGTGTTACATACACAGCACCTACCACAGTAATTCGGGTCAATACGGAATCAATATATTTAGATGTATTTTGCCCTGGACGAATGCCTGGAATAAAACCACCCGCTTTTTTCAAATTATCAGCAGTGTCTTTAGGGTTAAAAACAATGGCTGTGTAAAAGAAGCAGAAAAACATAACTAGGGCGCTGAACGTCACCAAATATAACCACTGACCAGGTGCCATCATGGCTGCTATATCACCAACCCACTCGAACCCTTCAGTGTCTTTCGTAAACTGACCAAAGGTAGCTGGCAACAAAATCAAACTGGATGCAAAAATAGGAGGAATCACACCTGCTGTATTCAATTTCAAAGGTAAAAAAGAAGATTGCCCGCCAAACATTTTATTGCCCACTTGACGTTTAGCATACTGTACAGGGATTCTGCGTTGTGCACGCTCAAACCAAACCACCAAATAGGTGACAACCAGAAGCATCACAAGAATAGCCAGTACGCCCAGCGCAGTATATTCACCTGTTCTTGCAAGCTCTAATGTTCCACCAATCGCACTGGGTAAACCTGCAACAATACCCGCGAAAATAATCAGCGAGATGCCGTTACCAATGCCACGCTCGGTAATCTGCTCACCCAACCACATCAAGAAAATAGTACCGGACACCAATGTCACAACTGTAATGGCCCTAAAATCTAAACCTGCATCAATCACCACAGGGCGGCCACCCACAGAGAAAGACTCTAAACCAATGGACATACCAATGGCTTGGAATACTGCCAAGAACACTGTGCCATAGCGGGTGTACTGCGTAATCTTACGGCGACCTGCTTCACCCTCTTTTTTCAACTGCTCAAGCTTAGGGGATACAACCTGCAACAATTGCATAATAATGGATGCCGAAATATATGGCATAATGCCCAATGCAAAAATGGTTAAACGCGAAAGCGCACCACCAGAGAACATATCAAACATGCCCAAAAGGGAGTTTGATGTTTGATCAAAAAACTGAGCTAGAACCTGAGCATCAATACCTGGCACAGGAATATGCGCACCAATGCGATATACCACAAGCATTGCCAATACGAAGTAAATACGTTGTTTAAGTTCCCCAACCTTGCCGATATTGGCTAGGCCACCCAGTTGTGGTTGCTGCATGAATTAAGCCGAAACTGCGACAGAACCACCAGCAGCTTCAACTTTCTTGGTTGCTGATGGTGATGCTTTAGCAACAGAAACTGTAACTGATTTGTCACAATCGCCAGATGCTAATAGTTTAATAGGGTCTACTGCGTTACGAACCAAACCTGCTGCATACAATGCTGCTGCATCAATGGTTGAGCCTGGTTCAAAAGATGCAAGCTGACCAACGTTTACCAGTTGGTAAGTTGTGCGCGAAAGCGGTGTAAAACCACGCTTAGGCAGACGTTGAATCAAAGGCATTTGACCACCTTCAAACCCACGCATCACACCACCGCCAGAACGAGACTTCTGACCTTTATGGCCGCGACCACCCGTTTTACCGTGACCTGTGCCAATGCCACAACCCAAACGCTTACGGTTACGACGTTGACCTTTACTTGCTTGAATATCATTTAATTTCATTGTTGTCTCCGATCGCTTACTTAAGACTCATCAGCTTCAACAACGACAAGGTGACACACTTTATTCACCATACCGCGCGTTGAAGGCGTATCTTCAAGTTCTACAACTTGATGCATACGACGGAAGCCTAAGCCACGTAATGTAGCATTTTGATCTTTAGGGTATCCAATACCACTTTTGACCTGACGGATTTTAAAAGTTTTCTTAGCCATTATCTCTTATCCTCTGACTTAAGACGCTTTGCCGCGGCGCGCCGCAACTTGCTCTGGACTTTCCAAACCTTTTAAGCCATTAAATGTTGCGCGAACAACGTTAATAGGGTTGCGAGAACCATGCGCTTTTGTCAAAATATCTTTAATTCCAACTGCTTCAATGACTGCACGAACTGCAGCACCTGCAATCACACCTGTACCTTCGGTCGCAGGCTTAAGCATCACACGTGATGCATCTTGAATACCTGTTGTTTGATAGAAAATTGTGCCGTCTTTACGAGGAATAAACACCAAGTTTTTTCGCGCAATTTCATTCGCTTTACGAATCGCTTCAGGTACTTCTTTAGCTTTAGCATAACCAAAACCAACATGACCATCACCATCACCAACAACCATCAGTGCGGCAAAACCAAAACGACGACCACCCGCCACAACTTTGGCAACACGGTTAATATGAACAAGCTTTTCAGTTAGCTCAAGTTCTTCTGCGTTAATCATTCCCTATCTCCTAGAACTTCAGACCAGCAGCGCGAGCTGCTTCAGCCAAAGCTTGAACACGACCGTGGTAAGGATATGAACCACGATCAAAAGCTAAATTCTCTAATTTTTTCTTCACTGCACGTTCGCCAAGCAATTTGCCAACTGCTTCCGCACCTTCACGACCACCGCCGTTTTTGATGCTTTTATCCAAGCTAGATGCTGACACCAAAGTTTCACCTTTTGCATCATCAATAATTTGTGCATAAATATTCCGTGAAGAACGGAAAATACTGATGCGCAAACGCCCTGAAGCTTTTACTTTCGCACGAACACGTCGAGCACGACGTACATTTGCATTTTTTTCATAACGTTTTACAGCCACTGAAACGTCTCCTATCCTTTCAAGCGATTAAGCTCGTTTACCTTCTTTCATTGCAACATATTCATCTGCATAACGAACACCTTTACCTTTGTATGGCTCTGGTGGACGATACGCACGAATTTCTGATGCAACCTGACCCACTTTTTGTTTGTCGTGGCCAGAAATAATAATGTTTGATTTCTCAACTTTTGCTTCAATACCATCAGGAATGGCATAAATCACGGGATGTGAGAAGCCCAAAGACAAATCAAGATTTTTTCCTTGAACTTTAGCACGGTAACCAACGCCGCGAAGCTCAAGTGTTTTCTCAAAACCTTTGCTTACGCCAATCACGTTGTTTGCTACCAATGAACGCGCTAGACCAAAAAATGACTTCATTTTTTTGTTGCCTAAGTCAGCACATTCAAACTGCACTTCATTGCCTTCAACTTTCGCTGTGACACCATCAAAAAGCGCAGACTCCAAAGAACCCTTTGCACCTTTCACTGTAATGCTTGATGCATTGACCGTTACTTCAACGCCCGCAGGAATTGTTACGGGCTGTTTACCAATACGAGACATAGTAATCTACCTCTAAAATACTGTACAAAGAACTTCGCCACCAATGTTTTTGGTGCGAGCATCTTTGTCAGTCATAAGACCTTGTGAAGTGCTGATTACAGCAATCCCATATCCGTTACGTACACGTGGCAATTCTGTTGCTGGCGCGTAAACACGACGACCAGATTTAGAAATACGTGTAATTTCACGGATAGCTGGTTGACCTTCATCATCATAACGTAGTGTCAAACGCAAATAGCGATGACCTTTATAATTATAAGGTTTGCCAGCTTGAATATAACCTTCAGCTTTCAAGATTTGAGCGATGGAAACCAAAGTATTGCTACCTGGCATTTCCACTTTTTCTAATCCTGCCTGCTGTGCGTTGCGAATGCGGGTTAACATGTCCGCAATACGATCCATCATCATAAAACTATCTCCTACCCAATTACCAGCTTGATTTAACCATGCCTGGGATTTCACCCGCCAAAGCATGTTTTCTCAAACAAATACGACACATACCGAGTTTACGATAAACAGAATGTGGACGACCACACAACTGACAGCGCGTATAACCACGAACTTTAAATTTTGGTGTACGGTTACATTTAACCTTTAATGCCTTCGTTGCCATCAAAAGCTCCTATGAATTCCGAAAAGGCATACTGAATTGTTTCAACAGTGCGCGCCCTTCGTCATTTGTATTCGCTGTTGTACAGATAGTGATATCCATACCACGAATTTTATCAATCTTATCATAATCAATTTCAGGGAAAATGATTTGCTCTTTAACACCCAAGGTATAGTTACCACGACCATCAAATGCTTTCGGGCTAATACCACGGAAATCACGAATACGTGGAAGCGCAATATTCACCAAGCGGTCAAAAAATTCCCACATACGCTCACCACGTAAAGTCACACGACAGCCAACAGGCATATCATCACGTAACTTAAAGTTTGCAATTGATTTGCGTGCTTTGGTCACCACTGGTTTTTGACCAGAAAGCGCCAACATATCAGTTAATGCACCGTCTAATAGCTTGCGGTTTTGCGATGCTTCACCACAACCCATATTGATTACAATTTTAGTAATCGCAGGAACTTCCATGACGTTTTTATAACCAAGCTCTTTAATGAGCGCAGGTTTTACACGTTTATTATAATCTTCTTTCAAGCGTGCCATTGCACTACTCCTACTTATCCAACACTTCGCCACATTTGCGGCAAGTGCGAACTTTACGACCATCTTCTAATGTTTTAATGCCCAAGCGAACACCAGTGTCACATTTTGGACAAACAAATTGAACATTTGATATTTCTAAAGGTGCTTCACGTTCAATAATACCACCAGCATTAGCTTGTGATGCTTTGGTATGACGCTTAACCATGTTAATTTTAGCAACAATTACTTTGCCTTTTTCAGGAAGAACACGTGTAACTTTACCACGTGCACCTTTATCACGGCCAGTGATGACAACAACTTCATCACTGCTGCGAATACGATATTTTACGTTCGTAGACATGCCAAATCCTCTTTATTAAAGAACTTCTGGCGCAAGGGAAATAATTTTCATATATCCTTTTGCACGAAGTTCGCGGGTTACAGGGCCAAAAATACGCGTACCAATTGGCTCACCTTGTTTATTCAATAATACTGCAGCGTTTTCATCAAAGCGAATTGAACTTCCATCAGGACGACGGAATTCTTTAGCCACGCGAACAACAACAGCACGTTGCACTTCACCTTTTTTCACTTTGCCGCCAGGAATAACTTCCTTCACTGCAACAACAATCACATCACCAACACTTGCATAACGACGTTTTGAACCACCCAAAACTTTGATACAAGTCACGCGACGTGCGCCTGAGTTGTCTGCAACTTGCAGAACTGTTTCATTCTGAATCATCTTTCAAAACCCCTACAATTGCTCAGCACGTGAAATGACTTCATCCATCATCCAAGTCTTACGACGAGAAATCGGAGGGCATTCAGAAATGCGTACTTTATCACCAATGTTGCAAGTATTTTCTGCATCATGGGCCATGTATTTTTTGTGCGAGCTTACAGTTTTGCGGTAGCGAGCATGCAAAAAGCGACGCTCAACTTCAACAACAACGGTTTTCTCACCTTTGTTACTCACAACAACACCTTCAAGGGTGCGTTTATTACTACTAACTTCACTCATTTCCATAACCTCTTAGCGACGTTCATTCAGAATGGTCTGAATGCGTGCTACTTCACGGCGGTTTGCTGAAATACGGCTTGTATGCGTTAATTGCATCGTTGCTCTTTGGAATCTGAGCTTCATACCTTCTGCAGCCAATTCATCCATTTTTTCTTTCAATTCAGCGTCTTTCATTTCACGCAATTCTTTAGCTTTCATCGTCCAACTCCACGCACAACTACTTTAGTGCGAATCGGCAGTTTTGAGGCAGCGCGACCCAATGCTTCACGTGCCAACTCTTCATTCACGCCATCCATTTCAAAAAGAATGCGACCAGCGCGAACTGCAGCCACCCAATATTCTGGTGAACCTTTACCTTTACCCATGCGAACTTCCGCAGGTTTTTTCGACACTGGCAAATCAGGGAACATACGAATCCATACGCGTCCTTGACGTTTAATGTGACGTGTCATTGTGATACGTGCAGCTTCAATTTGACGTGCAGTAATACGACCAGGCTCCATAGCCTTGATGCCGAAATCACCAAAATTCAAACTTGCGCCACGTGTCGCTTTACCACGGATGCGTTGAAGCTCCTTGTGGTGTTTACGCCAACGTACTTTTTTCGGTTGTAACATAACTCTTAATCTCCGTTACGCGTTTGTAGCTGCTGCTTCGCTTTCGCCAAGCTTCTCGCCATTAAACACCCAAACTTTTACACCAATAATACCGTATGTTGTTGCAGCTTCTGCAACGCCATAATCGATTTCTGCACGAAGTGTATGCAAAGGCACACGACCCTCACGATACCATTCCATGCGGGCAATATCAGCACCACCCAAACGACCTGAACAGTTGATACGAACGCCTTTAGCGCCCATACGCATTGCACCTTGCACCGCGCGTTTCATCGCACGACGGAAAGCAACCCTACGCTCAAGTTGGAAAGCAATATTTTCTGCAACCAATTGGGCCTCTGCTTCAGGGCGTTTAATCTCAACAATATAAACTTGTACTTCTTGACCGAACTTATGCAATAAGGCGTTACGAAGCGCTTCAATCTCAGAACCTTTACGACCGATGATGACGCCGGGGCGCGCAGTATGCACAGTTACTTTTACTTTACCAGCAGGTCTTTCAATCACGATACGAGATACACCCGCATGTTTCATTCTAGCCTTGATAAACCTACGCATTTGGATGTCTTCTCTAAGCTGACTACCAAAATCTTTATCTGCTGCATACCAAACTGATTCCCATCCACGGGTAATACCAACTCGGAAACCAATTGGATTGACTTTTTGTCCCATTCCAGAACTCCCTTAACTGCGTTCGCTCACAGCCACTGTTACATGACTATGACGATGAAAACGTTGACGCATACGACCCATTCCTTTCGGACGGTAGCGTTTTAAAACTTCACCTTGATCAACTGTGATGGTTGAAATCAAAAGGTTATCAATATCCAAACCATTGTTTTGTTCTGCATTAGCAACCGCAGACTTTACAACCTTCTCAATAACCCGCGCAGCTTTTTTAGGCGACAAAGACAATGCAGCTAAGGCACGGTCAACAGGAAGACCACGCACAGCATTGGCTACTGTACGAACTTTTTGTGCGCTAATGTGTGCATTTTTATGCATCGCACGTACTTCTTCAGACATACCGATTACCTCTTCCGCGCTTTTTTGTCAGCACCGTGACCATAATAAGTACGCGTTGGTGCGAATTCGCCCAATTTGTGACCCACCATGTTCTCAGAAACAAACACAGGAATAAATTTGTTGCCGTTATGCACAGCAAAGTTCAAGCCTACAAAATCAGGTGAGATAGTTGAGCGACGAGACCAAGTTTTAATCACGCCTTTCTTACCATTCTCAATAGCAGCATCTACTTTCTTCTCAAGAGAAGCTTGAATGTAAGGACCTTTCTTTAATGAACGTGCCATTTTCTAGCTACCTCACTTCTGATTGCGACGACGAATAATATCACGATTCGAAGTCTTATTCTTTTTACGAGTCTTACGACCCTTGGTTGGAACACCCCAAGGTGTTACTGGGTGACGACCACCCGATGTACGCCCTTCACCACCACCATGTGGATGGTCAACAGGGTTCATGGCAACACCACGAACATGAGGGCGTTTACCCAACCAGCGTGAACGGCCTGCCTTACCAACCTTTTGGTTGGAATGGTCAGCATTACCAATCACGCCAATACTTGCCATGCAACGCAAATCTACTTTGCGGAATTCACCCGATGGTAATTTCAAAATAGCTTTGCCATTTTCTTTACCCATCAACTGAACAGAAGCGCCAGCTGTGCGCGCCATTTGCCCACCTTTGCCAGGTTTCATTTCAACATTGTGTAGCATGGTACCTACACGAATATTGCCAAGTGGCATTGCATTGCCTGGGCGAATTTCTGCTTCAGAACCTGATACAACGGTATCACCAGCTCTAAGACCTTGCGGTGCTAAAATATAACGCTTATCACCATTACTAAACACAATCAATGCAATGTGTGCAGTACGGTTAGGGTCATATTCAAGGCGCGCAACCTTACCTTCGATTCCTTGATTGTCACGTTTAAAATCAATCATACGATAAAGGCGTTTATGTCCGCCGCCACGATGACGAGAAGTGATGCGACCATTGTTGTTACGACCGCCCGATTTTGTAAGACCTTCTGTCAAACGTGCTTCTGGCGCACCTTTGTACAAATCAGGGTTTACAATCGCAACGCGTCCACGAACACCATTGGTCATTGGTTTCCATACTTTAATTGCCATGTCTTATGCCTCTTCCGCTGCTTCAAGCGACTGACCTTCTGCCAGACGAATGATCGCTTTACGATAACCAGAGCGAGTTCCAGAATGCATGCCGCGACGCTTTTCTTTGCTCGGCATGTTCACAACTTGAACTTTTACAACCGATACTTCAAAGATTGCCTCAATAGCCGCTTTTACTTGAACTTTTGTTGCATCAGGTGCAATGCGGAACGTATATTGGTTCGCTTCACCTGTTGCTTGATAGCTCTTTTCAGTAATTACTGGCTTACGGAGCGTGTTGAAATGATGATATTTTGCGCTCATCCTTCACCTCCCAAGCGTTTTTCAATATTTGTTAGTGCATCTTCAGTCACAACCAAATGATCAAATTTAAGCATATCATGCAAGTTCATTTGACCATCCAACACCACTTTACTTAAAGGCACATTGCGGCCTGAAAGCTCAACAGCATCGTTGTTTTCAGCCAAAACGAACAAGCCTGAAGTCACCTTCAATTTGTCGCGAACTGCTAAGAACGCTTTTGTTTTGGTTTCTTTTAATGCTAATTTTTTAACCACAATCAAACGCCCTTCGCGAAGTGCGTCGGAAAGAACAACTGCCACTGCGCGACGGCGTTCTTTTTTATTGATACGTGTGTTGTAGTCGTGCGGTTGCGGGCCATGAGCCACACCACCGTGACGCATTTGCGCTGCACGTGTTGTACCCTGACGCGCACGTCCTGTACCTTTTTGTTTGAATGGTTTTTTACCACCACCAGAAACATCAGCTACGGTTTTGGTGCTATGCGTACCCACACGTTGCGTGCGAGCCAAAGCATTATAAACACGATGCACTAAACCTGCATCTGCTTCCAAACCGAAAATAGCATCGCTTACTTCACGAGAGCCGACTTTCTTGTTGTTTTGGTCAACAATTTTTACTTCAGCCACCTTATGCTCCCTTCACCGCAAGACGAAGTTCAAGCAAACCGTTTTTTGCGCCAGGTACTGCACCTTTTACAAGAATACGATTTTTTTCTTCATCAATGCGAACAATTTCAATGTTTTGGGTTGTAATACGCTTATCACCATAGTGACCAGGCATCTTTTTACCCGGGAATACACGACCAGGCCATTGGCACTGACCAGTTGAACCCATTTGGCGATGCACTTTTTCAGCACCATGTGTTGCGCGTTGCCCAGCAAAGTTATAACGCTTCATTGCGCCCGCGAAACCGCGACCCTTTGATGTGCCAGCAATATCAAGCTTCTGACCTGCTTCAAATAAAGATGCAGTCAAATCTTGACCCAATTCCAATTCTGGCTCGGCTGCAGTTCTAAATTCCATCAATCCGCCCATGGCTTCTTGACCTTGTTTAGCATAGTGACCTTGCAATGCACGAGACACTACTTTTTTCGCTTTGCCAAAACCAACTTGAACTGCGTTGTAACCGTCTTTAGCTGATGTACGCAAAGAAATCACTTTGCATGGTTCAACATTAAGAACGGTAACAGGAACCACTGAACCATCTTCAGCGAAAACCTGTGTCATACCCGCTTTACGGGCAATTAGACCTGTACTCATGACAACGCCCCTTAAAGTTTAATTTCAACATCGACGCCAGACGGAAGGTCTAGCTTCATCAACGCATCCACAGTTTGTGGGGTTGGTTTTTCGATGTCGAGTAGACGCTTATGCGTCCGAATTTCAAATTGTTCACGCGAATCTTTATACTTATGCGGTGAACGAATTACGCAGAACTTGCGGATGCGTGTTGGGATTGGGATAGGACCCTTAACCTCAGCACCAGTACGTTTTGCTGTTTCTACAATGTCTTGAGCGCTTTTGTCCAAAATTCTATGGTCAAAAGCTTTCAAGCGAATACGAATAGTTTGATTTGCCATTATATGCTCTTAATTACTTATTAATATCAGTTACAACGCCAGCGCCAACTGTGCGTCCACCTTCACGGATAGCGAACCTAAGCTCTTTATCCATTGCGATAGGTGTAATCAATGTAACATCCATTGCTACGTTATCACCAGGCATCACCATTTC
>CAMZLX010000189.1 GCA_947311795.1 uncultured Zetaproteobacteria bacterium | reverse complement strand
TGGTTGGGCGTAAGCTTTAGCTCGCGGACGATGCCGAGGAGTTGCCCATGCAAATCCAACCATTCACGCATTCTTAAATAGGATAAAAAATGACTTTTGCAAAGTTTACGCAGTTTATTTTGACTTAAATGCTGCTTTTGCTCGTGATACCAGTCCCAAAGCTTGAGCCATGATAAGAAATCTGATGTTTTATCCGTGAAAATGCTGTGTTTTTCAGCAGCTTTTTGTCGGTTATCCGCAGGGCGAACTTTGGGGTCTTGCACGGATAATGCGGACACAATAATCAGCACTTCATGCAGGCTGCGTTGTTTATCCGCTTCCAGCAACATGCGCCCAAGCCTTGGGTCAACGGGTAGGCGGGAAATCTGCTTGCCCATGGGGGTCAGTTTGCCATCTTGGATGGCTTGCAGCTCTTCAAGCAAGCGGTAACCATCTTGAATGCTGCGCTTTTCGGGCGGCTGCATAAAATCAAATTGATTGATGTCGCCAAGGTTGAGGCTGGTCATGTGCAAGATGACATTGGCAAGGTTGGTGCGGCGAATTTCAGGGTCGGTATGTTCGGAGCGGTTGTTAAAATTGTCTTCGCTGTAAAGCCTGAAACAAATACCCGCAGCCACACGACCACAACGACCCGCCCGCTGATTGGCAGAAGCTTGCGAGATGGCTTCAATGGGAAGCTGTTGCACCTTGGCTTTTGAGCTATATCTGCTGATGCGGGCAAGCCCTGAATCAATGACAAAGCGAATACCCGGCACAGTCAGCGATGTTTCTGCCACATTGGTTGCCAAGACAATGCGCCGACCCGTATGCCCCTTAAAAATCTTATCCTGTTCGGCAGGGGAAAGGCGAGAATACAAGGGCAAGACTTCGGTATTCCGTAAACCATGTTGATTCAGGGCGTGAGCCGTATCCCTGATTTCACGCTCACCCGGCAAAAAGAGCAAAATATCACCCGTAGCATCATAGATTTCAGCTTCATCCACAGCTTTCAGAATGGCAGCTTGTAAACTGGCATCATCTTCCATATCTGAAGGGGGTAAATATTCAATATCCACAGGAAAGCTGCGCCCTGACACTTCAATCACGGGTGCATCATGGAAAAACTTGGAAAAGGTTTCGGTGTTGATGGTGGCGGAAGTGATAATCACTTTAAGGTCTTGGCGTTTGGGCAGGATATTTTTCAGATAACCCAATAAAAAATCAATATTCAGGCTACGTTCATGCGCTTCATCAATAATGATGGTATCGTATTTGAGCAATAGCGGGTCATGCTGGATTTCGGCAAGCAAAATACCATCGGTCATCAGTTTGATATAGGTGGAGGCTTGGCTGTGGTCAGAAAAACGAATCTTATAACCCACATCTTTGCCCAACGGTGATTTTAGCTCATCTGCAATGCGGGTTGCCACACTTCGGGCTGCAATACGGCGGGGTTGGGTATGCCCGATTTGCCCTGCGATACCGCGCCCAAGTTCCAAACAAATCTTGGGGATTTGCGTGGTTTTTCCCGATCCTGTTTCGCCTGCAATAATGGTGACTTGGTTAGCAGCAATGGCATCTGCAATCACTTCGCGCTTTTGGCTAATGGGCAAGTCTTCGGGATAGCTGATGTCGGGCAAGTTATCCACGCGCTCTTGTCGCTTTTGTTTGGCTTGTTCAATAGCGGCTTCGAGCTTCTTCAAACCCTCATCAAAGGGTTTGTTTTGTTTGGCTCTGGTTTGCAGTTTATACAACCGATTGCGCAAGCTGCGTTGCTCAACCAACAAACATTGTTGAATGTCTTTTTTTAACTGTGACCAGTGGGGTGGGTTACTCATAGTTGGCAAGTGTATGTTCACCTGTGAAACAAAAAAAGGAGCAGCTTCATTTTGGTTCGGCATCATACATTGGCTTGACACTCTGAAATACAGAGTAGTATGTTTCGCCACGCTCTGTATTTCAGAGTTGGGTATTTAAGAGGTAAAAAAGATGAGCAATGAAAAGCATAACAAAGAAGAATTAGGGGCAGGTGTTGTCGAGAATCAACAACGCTTGGAAGATATTCGTGCTATGATGGATATTGGACACAAAAGTATTCGCATTGAGAAGCATACCTTCTTCTATTGGGGTATTGCGGGCGGTCTTTTGACGCTATTGATTGCATTTCTTTATCGAGAATCCATGCTGATGAACACAACGATTTATACCCTGATGTGCGCCGCAATTTTGGGGGTGGTTGGTTATTTGGATTATCGAAAGACCCGCGACATTCGGCGTTCGCAAGATAAAAGCGTCTCATTCATTCAAGTTAGGATGACACGGATATGGTGGCTGCTTATTGCGACTGCAGTATTGTTTGTTGTTGGTATAGATATTTACGGTGGTATCGCGGTTCATTCAGTGTGGTTTATCCTCATTGGTGTTGCCATCATCATTCACGCCTCTTTTTCTACCCAGCCACTTGCGCGGTATGACGTTGCTTTTATTGCTGTTGGCATCGTGTCTCCTGCGTTATTGCCATATTCGGGTTTAATGTGGTTGGCTGTTTCAATATTTAGCGTGGGTGTGCCTTTGCTCGGATTCATGTTGTATCAAAAGTCAGGGTTTTGGCAGGCGGGCAAACCTTATGCTGTTTTTATGTGGCTGGTGATTGCCATACTTCCAAGTTGCGCGGTGTATGCTGTAGGAAAAAGTGGCGACACGCTGCGCATTCCGAGCACCGTTGTTTCATTGGCAGATTATCAAAATTTGGCAGCACCCCAAGCTGGTTTTCAAATCATCAAACTTCCCGCAGGCACGAAAATACCCTTGATGTTGTCAGCAAAGGGCGGTGTTATCGAAGATAGCGGGGTTATCCAGCTACCGCTTGTGTTAAGTGATGCAGTTGAACTTGTTTTAGAAAATGGAAAGCTTAATGGTACGTATCGCGTAGGGACGGGAGCATGGTCAACATTAAAGTCTTGGCAATTGCTAAGTATTCGTGATTTGCGCATCAATATGACACCTGAACAGGGGTTCACGGTGAATGCACAGCTTAGGGTGTTGGATAAGAAGTAAGATGGCAGATAACGACCATTTTCCAGATGCCCTAGACCGTGTGTTGCATCAGCCGATTCGCACGCGAATTGCAGCTTTTCTTGCTGCGCGTGGTGAGGCGACTTTTAGCGAGTTGAAGCAGGCATTGAAGCTCACCGATGGCAATTTAGAAGCACACATGAAAAAACTGACCCAAACAGGTTATGTTGATGTGCGAAAAGATGCTGATACCCAACTGAAAAGCAGCGGTAAACGTGTGCAAACCTTCTACAGCTTATCCAACCATGGCAAAGAAGCACTTTCCGCTTATGTGCAGGCACTTAGCGGTTTGCTGCAATTTTAAGGAACACGGTAGAGGGGTAGCTATGAATTCGATTCCGCAAAAAATACTTTTTCCACTGCTTATAGGGGTTGGCATATTCCCTTTCATGATAAATGGATATATCAATTCATTGATAGCCGATATGCCAATATTATACTGGGGATTTGAGCTGTTTTCTTGGGTCATTCTTCCCACTTTCATATTTGGTATTGCTATCAAATATGGTGGGCTTGATTTCAACAGTCTTGGGTTAAATGGGAAAATATTTGGCAAAAGAAACCTGCCATTGCTCATAATTGTGTGTATTATTCTTTGTCCGCTCGATTACTGGTTATACCATGAAATTTACAATTATTTTCGTGCCGTTTTTCCATCGACCCCAGTGTTTTCATACCAGTCAGTGATACCAAGCGTTGGGCTGTGGAGCATAGCCATCCCTATTTATTTCAGTTTAAGTGCTGGAATTGTGGAAGAGTTATACTTTCGTGGTTTTATGCTCAAAACATCAAGTTTGTTTGCTTATCCCATGTTGAGCTACCTTATTTTGTCACCGATTTTGTTCTCCTTAGCCCATTGGGAAGGCGGGGTTGCCAATATGTTGGCTACATACATTTTTGGTGTTCTTGCAGCATTTGCTTTTCTTTGGCTAAAAAACCTTTGGCCATTAATGATTGCTCATGTCTATACAGACTTTATGTGGTTTAGTTAAAAGTTATGAAAATTATATTATTACTTTTACTTATTACTGTTTTTGGAGGTTGTGCATCAAAGCAACCATATACGCCACCAAGTACAGTTCAGGGGTTACAAAAAGAACAAGCCCAGCTTAATCGAGTTTGGATGATTACACGAAAAATACTGGTCGCTAATACACCTATTTGTACGCAAACAAGAGCTGATTATGGCTTTAGAGCTTTGTTGTTAACAGAGCGTGGGGATAAAGAGCAAAAAGAGTTGTGGACAAAAGCTTTTGATTTGCAGCATCAACAACCAACGATTACGTTTATTATTCCCGAAAGTTCGGCAGATAAAGTTGGCTTACGCATAGGTGATGTGATTATTTCTGTAAACGGCACAAAATGGGTTGATACAACATCAAGAAATGAATTTGGAGCTTTATTAAAAGATGCTCAAAAATTAGAAAAAATGCAGCTTGGAATACGCCGAGGAAAGCATGAAACCAAACTTGAGCTTATTGCCGAAAGAATGTGTGATTATAGTTTTATGTTGAATATAAGTAAGGAACACAAGGCAATGGCACAAGAGAGAAAAATCATTGTGGATTCAGGAGCGGTAGAGCTTCTGAAACGTGATGATGAGCTCGCATTTTTTATTTCTCATGAACTGGCACATATTCTGTTAGGACATACATTACCTGAGCGAAAGAAGGAGATTGCGGACTACAAGATGCGTAGTGTCGTAGAAAAAGATGCTGATGCGCTTGGTATTCGCATAATGGTTCGTGCTGGCTACGACCCTAAAGGTGCTGAAACAGCCCTCCAAAGCACTGATTTAATTGACAGTGGGCCTGTAACAAACTTTTTCAATTTTCATGGGCCTTATATGTCTGTCCCTGAGCGTATTAATTTTTTACGAAAGATTCTTAGCAAATAGCGGATGCATCCATTGATGAGAATAGTGTTAACAATACTTTGTATATGTTTATCAAGTTGTAGTGGGTTGAGGTGGAGCAACACGTCAACTGAGAAATCCCAGAAGGGGCTTTATGAAATATTCCAACAACAAGCACAAAGAGACTGTTTGGCTAAAACACCTGCTGTGGATTGTCATCAAAACACCAACAATCTTTCATACGAGGAATATATTCAAAACAAGTCAATGTTAAGGGGTGGTTATCAATAGGTGCAATAAGTTTTCTCTGCTTCTGAGTTTCATGTTTCTTTCGTAAAAAGGAATTTGTTTGGGATAACGATGAAGTTTTAGTGGTGTGTGTTTGACAGTGTAAACAAAAAAGGAGCAGCTTAACGCTACTCCTTTTCTAAGTATGGTACCCGAGGGCGGATTCGAACCGCCACGCCGTGAGGCAAGGGATTTTGAATCCCCCAAGTCTACCAGTTCCATCACTCGGGCATAAAGCATCACTATATGTCATGCGTTGGTAAGACGGCGCGAAGTGTTGCGATATGGCTGTGAAGTGTCAAGCGACAAATCATCATGGCTCACCCCTTGAAAATAGTATTATGCGACCTTATATCTAATGGGAAGAAATTAAACATAGAATGAAATAAGAGAGGTCGTGGTGATGGATACAAGTCGTTTTACTCAGAAAGTTGCTGAAGCTATTCAAGCAGGGCAAGCCACTGCGGTGCGATTGTCGCATCAAGAGGTGGATACACCGCATGTGTTGTATGAATTATTGGAACAAGAGCGTGGGCTTGCAGCGCAATTATTAAATAAAGCTGATGTGCCATTGGATTTGGCGAAAGCCAAGGTTATGGATGTGTTGAGCAAACGCCCCAAAGTGACGGGAAGC